>NZ_JBJQJO010000014.1:0-127675 GCF_046487395.1 Escherichia sp. WS1450 | reverse complement strand
TCCGACCTACGGTTCAGGCCTGTAGGCATGATAAGACGCGCCAGCGTCGTATCAGGCATCTGCGCACGGTGTCGGATGCGGCGCGAGCGCCTTATCCGACCTACGGTTCAGACCTGTAGGCATGATAAGACGCGCCAGCGTCGCATCAGGCATCGGCGCACGGTGTCGGATGCGGCGCGAGCGCCTTATCCGACCTACGGTTCAGGCCTGTAGGCATGATAAGACGCGTCAGCGTCGCATCAGGCATCGGCGCACGGTGTCGGATGCGCCACACGACGCATCCGACAATACCTTACTCTTCCATCGCCTGGCGGATCTGATCCAACGACGCAGGATCATCAATGGTCGTCAGATCCCCAGGATCGCGTCCTTCGCAAATCGCCTGGATCGTGCGGCGCAGCATTTTTCCGGATCGCGTTTTCGGCAATTGCGAGACAAACCAGACGTGCGCCGGGCGGCCAAAGTTGCCAATCTGGCTGTCCACCAGCGCCATAATCGCCTTCTCTTGCGAGTGCGCCACCTCACGGTCTTCCAGACTGTCGCTCTCTTTCGGAATGACAAACGCCACCGCCACCTGCCCTTTCAGCGCATCTTTCACCCCAACCACCGCCACTTCGGCAACGCCCGGATGACTGGAGATACTCTCTTCAATCTCGCGCGTCCCCAGCCGATGCCCGGCAACGTTAATCACATCGTCAGTGCGCCCGAGAATAAAGTGATAACCGTCAGCATCGCGGATACCCCAGTCAAAAGTGGCGTACACCGGACGGGAAAACAGCGACCAGTACGTCTTCACAAAGCGGTCGTCGTCGCCCCAAATGGTCTGAATACACCCCGGCGGCAATGGCCCTTCCACCACCAGCATCCCTTTCTCGTTGACGCCACACGGTTCGCCGGTGACTTCATTAAGCAACTGCACGTTATAGCCATACATCGGCACGCCGGGGCTACCCAGACGCGTCGGCCTGTCGTCCAGACCGCGAGCAATCGCCATAATCGGCCAGCCGGATTCGGTCTGCCAGTAATTGTCGATCACTGGCACATCCAGCGTATTGCTCACCCAACTGGCGGTCGGCTCGTCCAGCGGTTCTCCAGCCAGATAGAGCACTTCCAGCGACGAGAGATCGTGTTTGCGAATTTCAGCGGTAGGGAATTTTTTCAGCACGCGAATGGCGGTCGGCGCTGAGAACATGCGGCTAACCTGATATTTCTCGACGATTTTCCACCACACGCCGCAGTCCGGCCAGGTCGGTAATCCTTCGTAAACGATAGTCGCCATCCCCGCCAACAGCGGCGCGTAGACGATATACGAATGCCCCACCACCCAGCCGATATCCGAAGCACAAAAGAACACACCGCCCGCTTTGCCGCCAAAAATGGTGTCCATCGAGGTCGCCAGCGCCACCGCATATCCGCCAACGTCACGCTGCACGCCTTTAGGTTTGCCGGTCGTGCCGGAGGTGTAGAGAATGCAGGAGGTTTCGTTGGATTCCAGCCACGCCACCGGTACCCGCGCGCCGATGTGTTGATGGCGCAACGACGCGAAATCGACATCCCGCCCGCTGACGCGTGCCATTTTCGCCAGCCCGCGATCCACCAGCAAAACATGGCGTGGCTGGTGCTGCGCCTGACTTATCGCATCGTCGAGCAATTTTTTATAGGGAATGATTTTGCCACCGCGCGCTCCGGCATCAGCCGAGACAATCAGCACCGGTTTAGCATCATCAATTCGCGCCGCCACGCTGTGCGAGGCAAATCCCCCAAACACCACCGAGTGAATAGCGCCAATGCGCGCGCAAGCCAGCAGAGTAATATGTGCTTCGGCAATCATCGGCATATACACCAGCACCCGATCGCCGCGCTGCACACCCAGCGAGCGCAGCATTGAGGCCACCGCATTCACTTCGTCATGTAACTGGCGGAAGGTAAAGGTGCGCTCTTCTTCTGTTTCCGAAGAGACGGCAATCAGCGCCAGCGCCTCTGGCTGTTTCTCCAGCCAGCGGTCGATAGCGTTGTGACACAAGTTGGTTCGGCCTTCACAAAACCAACGGGCAAACGGCGGATTGCTGTGATCGAGCGTTTGCGTAAAGGGCGTCTGCCAGTCAATACGCCGGGCCTGCTCGGCCCAGAACTTCTCCGGTTCGTTAATCGAACGCTGATAAAATTCGCTAAAAGACATAATGCTCTCCTGTTGAACTTACGCCTTACCGCTGTTTGCTTAAATGACGTACAGGTCGAGATACTCATTGACCGGCATCTGTTCCAGGCGAGCTCTGTCGAGAGAAACCTCCAGAATGCGCTGCTGTTGGCGAGTCGGGAACTGGCGCGCGAGATTGATTTTGAATTTATCGACCAGTTTCGGAATACCATCCTGACGGCGGCGAGCATGACCAATTGGGTACTCCACCACCACTTCTTCAAATCGCGTACCGTCGGTGAACTCAAGGGTTATGGCATTGGCGATGGCACGTTTTTCCGGGTCGTGGTAGTCAGCGGTAAATGCCGGATCTTCAAAGCAATTGATCTTCTCGCGCAGGGCGTCGATGCGTTTATCTTGCGCAACGTTGTCCTCGTAATCTGCCGCCGTTAAGCGTCCGAACAGCAGCGGGATCGCCACCATGTACTGAATGCAGTGATCGCGGTCTGCCGGGTTATTGAGCGGTCCTTTTTTGTCGATGATGCGAATACAGGCTTCGTGGGTGCGAATGGTCACTTTTTCGATATCTGCCGCCGTTTTGCCTGCTGCCTGCATCTGTTCATAGAGCGTCATCGCTGCTTCAACTGCCGTCTGGGAGTGGAACTCCGCCGGGAAGGAGATTTTGAACAGCACATTTTCCATCACGTAAGAACCGTACGGGCGCTGGAAGCGGAACGACTCACCTTTGAAGGAGACGTCGTAGAAGCCCCACACAGGCGCAGTCAGGGCTGACGGGTAACCCATTTCGCCCGTTTTCGCCATCAGTGCCAGACGTACCGCGCGGGAAGTGGCATCGCCCGCCGCCCAGGATTTACGCGTGCCGGTGTTCGGCGCATGGCGATAGGTGCGCAGCGACTGACCGTCCACCCACGCCAGCGAAACGGCGTTGAGAATTTCCTCGCGGGTCAGGCCGAGCATTTCGGCGACCACGGCGGTGGAAGCCACTTTCACTAACAGAACGTGGTCGAGGCCGACGCGGTTAAAGGAGTTTTCCAGCGCGATGCAGCCCTGAATTTCATGGGCTTTGATCATTGCGGTCAGCACCTGTTTCATGGTCAACGGCGCTTTGCCGCTGGCGACCGCGTTGCGCGAAAGCCAGTCCGCCGTTGCCAGAATGCCGCCGAGGTTGTCGGAAGGATGGCCCCACTCCGCCGCCAGCCAGGTATCGTTGAAATCAAGCCAGCGGATCATCGCGCCAATGTTAAATGCCGCCTGGACGGGGTCGAGCTGGAACTGAGTTCCGGGGACGCGCACGCCGTTAGGTACGACAGTGCCGGGGACAATTGGCCCCAGCAGTTTTTTACAGGCCGGGTATTCGAGAGCTTCAAGACCGCAGCCGAGAGTGTCGAGCAGGCAGTAATGTGCGGTGTCGTAGGCCACTTTAGAGCTAATTTCGTAGTTCATGACGTAATCGACGATATCAACGATTTCACGATCAAATTCCGGGCGGATGTTGTTGATTTGAGCTGACATTGGGTACGTTTCCTTATTGTTATTCGTAGAGGTTTACTGGCGCTTATCCAGCGCGACAAACTGGCGGTCTTCCGGTCCAACATAATTGGCGGAAGGACGGATAATTTTGTTGTCCTGACGTTGTTCGATAATGTGCGCCGCCCAGCCGGTGACGCGGGCGATAACAAACAGTGGGGTGAACATCTCGGTGGGAACGCCCATCATGTTGTAGGAAACAGCGGAGAACCAGTCGAGATTGGGGAACATCTTTTTGCTCTCCCACATCACCGTTTCCAGGCGATCGGCGATGTTGTACATCTTCAGCGAACCGCCTTCCTGCGAGAGCTGCTTCGCCACGCGTTTGATCACCTGATGACGCGGGTCGGCGATGGTGTAAACCGGATGACCAAAACCAATGACCACTTCTCTGTTTTCCACGCGCTTGCGGATATCGGCTTCGGCTTCGTCCGGCGTTTCGTAGCGTTGTTGGATCTCCAGCGACACTTCATTCGCCCCGCCGTGTTTCGGCCCGCGCAGTGCGCCAATCGCGCCAATAATCGCGGAATACATATCAGAGCCGGTGCCCGCAATCACCCGGCTGGTAAAGGTGGAGGCGTTAAACTCGTGTTCGGCGTACAGCACCAGCGAAATATGCATCGCCTTTTCCCAGCTTTGCGATGGCTTTTCGCCGTGCAGCAGATGCAGGAAGTGACCGCCGATGGAGTCGTCATCGGTTTCCGGCTGGATGCGTTCGCCGTTGTGGCTGTAGTGATACCAGTAGAGAAGAATCGAGCTAAGCGACGCCAACAGTTTGTCGGCAATATCCCGCGCGCCAGAGACAGTGTGCCCTTCTTTTTCTGGCAGCGTGCAACCGAGTGCGGAAACGCCTGTGCGCATGACATCCATCGGGTGCGACGCCGCCGGTAAGGCTTCCAGCACGGTACGCACGTTAGCCGGTAAACCGCGCAGGGCTTTCAGTTTTGTTTTGTAAGCGGCGAGTTCGTCACGGGTCGGCAGTTTGCCGTGGATCAGCAGATGCGCCACTTCTTCAAATTCGCAATGTTCCGCCAGATCAATAATATCGTAACCACGGTAATGCAAGTCATTGCCACTTTTACCCACGGTGCAGAGCGCCGTATTGCCCGCCGGAACGCCAGAAAGTGCCACAGATTTTTTCGGTTTAATGACATGGGTACTGTTTTGCAGGATCGTTGTGTCGCTCATATTGTCCTCGTCATTGTTATCATTTGTAGGGTCGAGATTGTTGTCGGATGCGACGCTATGCGTCTTATCCGACCTACAGTTCAGTTCACCCCGCAGGCCTGATAAGCCGCGTCAGCGTCGCATCAGGCATCGGTTGTCGGATGCGACGCCATGCGTCTTATCCGACCTACAGTTCAGTTCACCCCGTAGGCCTGATAAGTCGCGTCAGCGGCGCATCAGGCATCGGTTGTCGGATGCGACGCCATACGTCTTATCCGACCTACAGTTCAGCACGCCCCGTAGGCCTGATAAGCCGCGTCAGCGGCGCATCAGGCATCGGTTGTCGGATGCGACGCTATGCGTCTTATCCGACCTACAGTTCAGTTCACCCCGTAGGCCTGATAAGCCGCGTCAGCGGCGCATCAGGCATCGGTTGTCGGATGCGACGCTATGCGTCTTATCCGACCTACAGTTCAGTTCATCCCGTAGGCCTGATAAGCCGCGTCAGCGGCGCATCAGGCATCGGTTGTCGAATACAACCAACGGGCGTTTTTTATTTCGCCTGGCTACGGGCAAACAGGTCGTCGAGCTTCTCTTCGTACTGGTAATAGTTGATGCTTTCGTACAGTTCGTTGCGGGTCTGCATGGTGTCGATGACGCTTTTCTGCGTGCCTTCCTGACGCAGGACGTTGTAGACATGTTCGGCGGCGCGGTTCATGGCGCGAAACGCTGAAAGCGGGTACAGCGCCATTGCAACATGGGCACTGCGTAATTCATCGGTAGTAAACAGCGGTGTTGCGCCAAATTCGGTAATGTTGGCGAGGATTGGCACCTGCACCGCATCGGCAAACTGGCGGTACATAGCGAGTTCGGTAATCGCCTCCGGGAACAACATCTCGGCACCCGCTTCAACATAGGCCCGCGCACGCTCGATCGCCGCATCCAGCCCTTCAACCGCCAGCGCATCGGTGCGCGCCATGATCACAAAATCAGGATCGGTTTTCGCATCCACCGCCGCGCGGATCCGATCCACCATCTCCTCTTTCGAGACGATCGCTTTATTCGGGCGATGGCCGCAGCGTTTCGCACCAACCTGATCTTCAATATGCAATCCCGCCGCACCGGCTTTAATCATCGATTTCACGGTGCGCGCAACGTTAAAAGCAGAAGAACCAAAACCGATATCCGCATCTACCAGCAGCGGCAGCGAGCAGACGTCGGTGATACGGCGAATGTCGGTCAGCACGTCATCAAGGGTAGAAATACCGAGATCGGGCAGCCCCAGCGAACCTGCCGCCACGCCACCGCCGGAAAGATAAATCGCCTGATATCCGGCACGCTGCGCCAACAGCGCATGGTTAGCGTTGATGGTGCCAACAATCTGCAATGGATTTTCTTTAGTCAGTGCAGCGCGAAACGCTTTACCTGGAGAGTGTAGAGACATAGCCCATCCTTTGTTATCAACTTGTTATTTGCGTTAATAAAGACAAAGCAAGGGGTGTGCCACAATTGCCTGAATAAAATTAAATGTTTTATTTCAATTTGTTAGAGATAAAGTCATGAAGTAATCCGCAAATATGCGTTTCAGTTAACGTTTCAGGCAATGTTTCACCGCGTTTCATTGCAACAATTATGAAACAAGACTAAACCCAATATTCAGTTTCTTAACTTTGCGGTGCGCTATGGCACATCCACCACGGCTGAATGACGACAAACCGGTTATCTGGACGGTATCGGTGACGCGCCTGTTCGAGCTGTTTCGCGATATCAGCCTCGAGTTTGATCATCTGGCGAACATTACCCCTATCCAGCTTGGCTTTGAAAAAGCGGTGACCTACATCCGCAAGAAACTGGCAAGCGAACGCTGTGACGCCATCATCGCTGCTGGCTCTAACGGCGCATATCTTAAAAGCCGCCTGTCAGTGCCAGTTATTTTGATTAAACCGAGCGGCTACGATGTGTTGCAGGCACTGGCAAAAGCCGGAAAACTCACCTCTTCTATCGGCGTTGTCACTTATCAGGAAACCATTCCAGCGCTGGTGGCGTTTCAAAAAACCTTTAATTTGCGCCTCGACCAACGTAGCTACATTACAGAGGAAGACGCACGCGGGCAGATTAACGAGCTGAAAGCTAACGGCACCGAAGCGGTGGTCGGCGCAGGGCTGATTACCGATTTGGCAGAAGAAGCCGGAATGACCGGAATTTTTATCTATTCCGCCGCCACCGTGCGCCAGGCATTCAGCGATGCGCTGGATATGACGCGCATGTCGTTACGCCATAACACTCACGATGCCACCCGTAACGCCCTGCGTACTCGTTACGTGCTGGGCGATATGCTCGGTCAATCACCACAGATGGAACAGGTACGGCAGACTATTTTGCTGTATGCCCGCTCCAGTGCAGCGGTGTTGATTGAAGGGGAAACGGGGACGGGCAAAGAGCTGGCGGCCCAGGCGATTCATCGGGAATATTTTGCCCGCCACGATGCGCGACAGGGCAAAAAGTCACATCCGTTTGTTGCCGTCAACTGCGGGGCGATTGCCGAATCGCTGCTGGAGGCAGAGCTGTTTGGCTATGAGGAAGGGGCGTTTACCGGCTCGCGACGCGGAGGTCGCGCCGGGCTGTTCGAAATCGCCCACGGTGGTACGCTGTTTCTGGATGAGATTGGCGAAATGCCGCTACCTTTGCAGACTCGCCTGTTACGGGTGCTGGAAGAAAAAGAGGTCACCCGCGTCGGCGGGCATCAGCCTGTTCCGGTGGATGTGCGAGTCATTAGCGCCACTCACTGCAATCTGGAAGAAGATATGCGGCAAGGGCAGTTTCGCCGTGATCTGTTTTATCGGCTGAGTATTTTGCGTCTGCAATTGCCACCACTGCGCGAGCGGGTGACGGATATTCTGCCGCTGGCGGAAAGCTTTTTGAAAGTGTCTCTGGCGGCGCTCTCCGCCCCGTTTTCTGCCGCATTACGCCAGGGATTACAGGCAAGCGAAACCGTGCTGGTGCACTACGACTGGCCGGGCAATATTCGTGAACTGCGCAATATGATGGAGCGACTGGCGCTGTTTTTAAGTGTGGAACCGACGCCGGATTTAACGCCGCAATTTTTGCAGCTGCTACTGCCGGAACTGGCGCGCGAGTCGGCGAAAATTCCCGCCCCATCCTTGCTGACACCACTACAGGCACTGGAGAAATTTAATGGCGATAAAACAGCAGCGGCGAATTATTTAGGCATCAGCCGGACGACGTTCTGGCGGCGGCTGAAAAGCTGAACTGCCGAATGCAGCGCGAACGCTTTCTCCGGCATAAATTTCAATAGATGATCACCGATAAACTTACGCATCGGGGATGTTTACATAGGGTTCAGAATTACTTCTTCTTATAAATATTTGCCGTGCCGTGGATCTTATTGTCAGTTTGACCAGAGGTCAGTACCAACACATCAGCCCCTTTTTCATCCGCTTTTTTGATCAAATCTTCTTTCGCATCTGCGGTCGACATTTCATTACTGGTTGAAATATCACCTATTTTTTCATATTGCGATTCAACCTTTTCAAATTCCGCTTTGGTCATTAATTCTGCGGCATAGACATTGGTAACGGCAAACGCTAACGCACCGACTAACATTTTAGAGATTATTTTCATATTACGGCTCCAGAGTTGTTATCACACTATCACCCACCCACATTATTGGGTTGATTAATAATTAGTTCAGTCAGGGCATAAACGCCAGTAACCGGAAATAAGACACTTTGTGATCTCTCTCGCACCCGATTATTTTTGGTAGAAATATGATGAAGTTACTTCACTTATTTATGGATGAAATCACTATGGATCCTTTGCACGCCGTTTATCTGACCGTAGGACTGTTCGTGATTACTTTTTTTAATCCGGGAGCCAATCTCTTTGTGGTAGTACAAACCAGCCTGGCTTCCGGTCGACGCGCAGGAGTGCTGACCGGACTGGGCGTGGCGTTGGGCGATGCATTTTATTCCGGGTTGGGTTTGTTTGGTCTTGCAACGCTAATTACGCAGTGTGAGGAGATTTTTTCTCTTATCAGAATCGTTGGCGGCGCTTATCTCTTATGGTTTGCGTGGTGCAGCATGCGCCGCCAGTCAACACCGCAAATGAGCACACTACAACAACCGATTAGCGCCCCCTGGTATGTTTTTTTTCGACGTGGATTAATTACCGATCTCTCTAACCCGCAAACCGTTTTATTTTTTATCAGTATTTTCTCAGTAACATTAAATGCCGAAACACCAACATGGGCACGTTTAATGGCCTGGGCGGGGATTGTGCTCGCATCAGTTATCTGGCGCGTTTTTCTTAGTCAGGCGTTTTCTTTGCCCGCTGTGCGTCGTGCTTATGGGCGTATGCAACGCGTTGCCAGTCGGGTTATTGGTGCAATTATTGGTATATTCGCGCTACGCCTGATTTACGAAGGGGTGATGCAGCGGTGAGCAGATAATTTACTCTCTACGTAATCAACCTGATTTGCCAAATCCCGGTCATCGGCGATGATAGCCCCCGTAATGCGTGGTCCTTATTTCCGATAAGTTTACTTGAGTCTTTAGCTTCCCATTTCAGCCCACTCTCCCCTGTGTGGGCTTTTTTCATTGCTCTGACCCGCCCTGAATAGCCAAACAATGGCAATGTTTCACTTTGCAGGGATGATAATAAGGGGAGCTGATTCAGAAGAGTTATGAAAAGTTGGACCGCCATCGAGGCCTCGAACCCCGTACCATACAACAATCCTGGTTGTCGTCTGCTCTTCCTGATGAGCTAATGGCGGTTTTTGATATGAGCCTTACAGCATATTTTCTGTCAGGCTTGAGTGCGATGCGTAAGGTACAGAAAAGACCCCACACAAACATGATGGAATTATGATTTTTTTCATATGAATGTCAACCCACACATTCACAAAACACCTGCATGAGATCATTTTTTATACACCACATAGCTGCAAAACTACTACTGGTGATTTTTTAAGCGAAGCGTCGCCGATCACAACAAAATATCGGCGAAAAAGGCGGTGGAATGCCATTTGGCATACGGATATACAGATGAAATGATCACCTGCTTTGCGATTCACTCTCTGCTGGAATAACAACTTGCAGGTGGAACCCTTTCTGAACTAAAGAGTGTAGCGGATTTTAACGTGCTTATTTACAGGATAATATCTGTCACCTAATTCCTGCACTCTATTCGATATCCATTCGTTTAATCGCGCATCATCTCTGTATGTTTTTACGTCCAGAACAGAGAGCAATAACATCACCAGCGATTCAGGAAAAACAGGGTAGATATTTTTTAAGTGTAATAATAATCCATGCGCAAGCGCCTGCTTAATTGGTGCGTCGCTCTCCGGAATAGACGACATTTCGCGAAGCCATTTTTCCACATGCATACACTCTTTCCCTTTAGGGAAAAGTCTCAGTAAAGGCATATGGTGTTCAAGAAGAATACATTTGCAATCTGTTCGCACTGAATCGATAAACTGCACTAATTTCTTAAGCCCGGTAAAGCGTCCAGCCTGCACATTTGCTTTAATATCAAGAAACGCATCATCCTGGTCATATACCCAAACTGTCCCTTTTTGATTTTCAAGTATGCGAAAAACAAACTTAACCGGGTAATCAGGGTAATCCATCCAGTCATAAAATCCCGGGAAATCATTAAACTGTACATTTATGGTAAGTGCGTTATCGTCTGACCACTCACAGTCTCGTACGGCAGCCATGAGATGAATGAGTTTGTCATCATCGACTAAATCATCACGACAATCATAAGGATAATCATAATATTGTTTAATCAAAACCTTGAATATATCGACACAGGAAACCAGGGAGCTTTTGATATCCTCCGGTAACTGATTGTTTTTAACCGTATTAAGTATGCTTTGTTGCGTATATGGCATCAAATTATTGTACGGAGCTTTTAATGATATCATCGCGATCTCTCTTAAATAAAAATAAACGTCGCAGATAATAAAGCCCTGATTAAACCAGGCACTATCAGAAATCGCTCATAACTAACGTATGAAGTATTGTGTCCTGGAGGGAGTTAATTTAACAATTTGAATTTACGTTATAGGTTTTACCGCTACTTTGATATTATTTCGCTCTCCTTAACTAAAAAGTTAAGTGGAGAGCGAAGTTAATATGTTAAACCACAGGGTATTTATTAATTGTTTCAGTCTGTTAGTGTGCGATTATCGATAACAAAACGATATTTCACATCTCCTCGCAGCATTCGCTCATAGGCTTCATTAATTTGATCGGCCCGAATCATCTCTATATCAGCCACGATGCCATGTTCGGCGCAAAAATCGAGCATCTCCTGTGTTTCTGGAATGCCGCCAATCATAGAGCCGGCTATCGCGCGGCGTTTCATGATCAGGTTGAAAACTTCCGGCGATTTATGCGGTGTCGCAGGCGCACCAACCAGCGTCATGGTGCCATCGCGCTTCAGCAAGGTGGTAAAATCGTCGAGATTATGTGGCGCAGCTACTGTATTCAAAATGAAATCGAAACTCTTCAGATGAGCCGCCATCTCATCGGCATTGCGTGAGTTAACAACTTCATCGGCCCCCAGGGCTTTTGCCGCTTCGCGTTTTGCCTCAGAAGTGGTAAATGCCACCACATGTGCCCCCATCGCGTGGGCCAGCTTAATCCCCATATGTCCCAGACCGCCGATGCCAACCACGCCCACTTTTTTACCCGGCCCGGCCTGCCAGTGACGTAGCGGCGAGTATGTGGTGATCCCTGCACACAATAAAGGAGCCACCGCCGCCAGCTGCTCTTGCGGGTGACGAATACGCAGAACATATCGCTCATGAACGACGATCTGTTGTGAGTAGCCGCCCAGCGTATGGCCCGGTTCGTCCGGCGTCGGCGAGTTATAGGTGCCGGTCATGTGATCACAGTAGTTTTCCAGCCCGTCTTCACACTCTTCGCAATGTTTACAACTGTCGACAATACAGCCGACACCGACCAGATCGCCCGTCGCATGTTTTTCTACCTGATCACCAACGGCTACCACACGCCCCACAATTTCATGACCCGGCACGCAGGGGTAAACCGTCCCCGCCCACTCGGAACGGACCTGGTGGATATCGGAATGGCAGACGCCACAGTAAGCGATTTCAATTTTGACATCATGCGGTCCCGGTTCACGCCTGGTAATATCCATCGGTTCCAGCGGTTGCGTCGCGGAATAAGCACCAATAGCCTTGATATTCATTGCATTCACTCCTGTTCGAAGAGGTATCTGGATGATGTGAGGAACGTCTTTGCAGCAAAACTCGCTCATTCAATATAGCCAATGAATGGTTGCCCGTGATGGGCTCTGAGACGTTGATACCGGAGAGTTTAATGACCAATAGTGGTGTCGTTTTTCGTGGCAGATCACACTTTCTGGCACCAGCGATATCCCTTTTCCGCCTTAAAACCGGGGCGGTATCGTGACTGGCGAATTAGACTGCCGTGAAATTCAATTATTACGCACACGCCGTTTACCCCGCAAAAGAAACACGCAATAACTTTAACTGCCCGTTAATCATGCCAAATTCCAGTATAGTTGTGCCATCACAAACAGCCGGTGGAATTTGTTCATTAGCCTGCGAACCAATATTCAGCGTAATGCCATCGTCAGAAATATTCCCCGACATCGCCAGTTCACATATTCCCGTGACGTAGTGGCGCTCCCCTTTCTCTTCGTAATAGAAACGTCCATCATTGAGGGGATAATATTTTCTTTTTTGCTCCGCTGGCGTCAGCGAATGACTGAGATAATCATCAATCCATTGGGTACCCGGATGTATCGTGAATTTTGTGACATTATGCAGACGCCGCATAATGGTTTCTGAATGGCGATCAAATAGTGCTTCTGTGAAGGGTTCAGATTCAGGCAACTCAATCTCAGCGAGAAAGCCGAAATAGGTATCGTAGGGGAATTTTAAGAAGGTTTTTAGTTTCGTGGCATTCTTTGCACTCAGCGCTTGCTGAAACTTTTGCAATTGCGTTAAGGCATCTTTTTTCTGCTCCGGCGTGACCAGGGGCTGTATGCGCACCGCCTCGCATTCGTGTTGTGAATTTCCAGCAGGGCAAGTTGCCAGGACGGCCTGACTCAGAAACAACAGCGATAACCAAAGAAATTTCACGGCGTCTATCCATCCCTGGATAAAAAAGATAATCCGCAGTGTACGTCATGGGCAAAACGCAGAGGATATCGGGTTTTAAAATCGGAATAGTGCCTGCCCGGATATCCTCGCTGATAACGTTACACCACACTCCCCCACACCAGTTGTCCTTTATGGAACGTTGCCGTTCTCGGCGAGATACGCGCCACCGCCTCGGCGGAACAGGAGGCGTCCACCAGCACAAAACTGGCGTCATCCTGCGCTTTGGGCCACACGCGCTCGCCTTTTTCATTCAGCGGCAATACATCGCCAGTGGCTAAAAACAGCGAACGGGACAAATTCTGTTCGTTAGGGCGAATATAGAGCTGCGCGTACAGATTGGCTTTTTCCAGCATGTCGCCCAGGCCATAAGGTGACCAGTGGTCAATAACGCTGTCAGTTCCGGTCATGACTTTTACGCCTTTGTCGTGCAACTGTTTGAGCGGCATATGCAGCGTGCCAATCGGCACCGTCGAGGCGATAGAAATTTGCTGCGCCGCCATCCGGTGCGCCAGTTCATCTACCTGTTGTTCGTTGAGCGTTGCCAACGCAAAGGCGTGACTGATGGTCAGCTTGCCCTTCAGCTGTGGCGTTTTCTCTACCGTTTCAACCATATAATTGATGGCTGCCACACCTGCCGGAGTGGTTTCGTGCAGGTGAATATCGACGCCTTTGTCGTAGTCCAGCGCAATCTGAAACATGGTGTCGAGGGATTTTTCCATCGCGCCATCAACACTGGTTGGGTCCAGCCCGCCGACGTAATGCGCGCCCGCCTGCATCGCTTCACGCATTAAGGGTTCTGATTTCGACAGCAGCAAACCGTGCTGCGGGAAGGCGACGATTTCACACTCGAAGCCCGCCTGACGTCGCGCCAGCACCGCCTGCAAATTTTGCAGATTTTTCAGGCCGGAAACCGGTTCGATATTGCAGTGGCTGCGGGCAATGGTGGTGCCTTTCGACTGCAATAAATCGATCAGTTTTTCCGCTCGTTCCTGAGTGTACGGTTGCAGCTCCGGCAGCATTTTCTGCTCGAGTTTGATCATGTCCTGGATGGTGGTGCCTGCCGGGCGATTGAGCGAGCGCCACGGCCCGCCGTAAAAGGTTTTGTCGAGATGAATATGCATGTCGCGGGTGGTGGGCAGCATCAGCTTACCGCCAGCGTCATAGTACGGCAGCGTGGCGTCCGGATGCTGCTTGTTCTCGCGCAGGGCAACAATTTTGCCGTTCTGAATCTCTACGGTCTGGTGCGCCGTGCGGGTCTGTACCGCCACACCGTTTTCGTAGTCAAAACCGGTTTCCAGCAGCACGTTGTCGAGATAGTAGTGCGGGTCAGTGATTTTCATGGTGTTATTCGCGTCGCAGTGGGTTGTGCCAGAGACTGCCGCATGGGCGAGCGGCACAGAGGTACCAAACAGCGCGGCGGCGGTGACCATCTTACCGCTCTGGCTCAGAAACTCACGGCGGCTATTGCTTTCTTTCATCTTACGTCCTTACGTTTTAATAATATGGGTGCCCGTTTCACCGCGCAGCGCCGCAGGCAGGCATTCCGGCGTGGTGATAATCACTTCTTTGCCGCCCTGTTCCAGGAACGTCAGGCTGGCGATGATTTTTGGCAACATGCTGCCAGGCGGAAAATGCCCTTCCTGCATATAGCGGGTCATGGTGGCAATATCCACCCGATCGAGCGCCTGCTGCTGCGGTTTACCAAAATGAATACACACTTTTTCCACGCCCGTGGTGATCACCAGAATGTCGGCGTGAATTTCACGGGCCAATAGCGCGGTAGAGAGATCTTTGTCGATAACCGCGTCCACGCTTTGGTAATCCCCCGCTTCAGTACGCACTACCGGAATTCCACCGCCGCCCGCGCCAATTACCACAAAGCCTTGTTGGATCAGCGTCTTAATGGCAGGTGCTTCGACAATACGTTTCGGTTCCGGCGAGGCGACCACGCGGCGATAGCCCCGTCCGGCATCTTCAACAAAACGCCAGTCAGGATTTGCCTTTTGTAATTCGTCACGCTGGCTGTCACTAAAGAATGCGCCGATGGGCTTGGTGGGATGAGCAAATCCCGGATCGTTTTTATCCACTTCCACCTGAGTCACCACGGTGACGGCTTTTTTCTCGCCGTGACGCGCCAGTCGGTTATTCAGCGCCTGTTGGATCAGGTAGCCGATGCCACCTTGCGTATCCGCCACACAGTTCGCCAGCGGCGTTAAGGGCAGCCCTTCGCGCTCGTGGGCAATCTCCGCACGGCGTAAATCCAGCCCGACCTGCGGCCCGTTGCCGTGGGTCAGCACAATGTCGTAATCGGAAGCCAGCATTTCCAGCACCGTATCGGCGACGGCCTTCACCGCCTCCGCCTGATGCTCAATCGACTGGCTGGCGTTATCTTTGATAATGCTGTTGCCACCAATGGCAACGACCACAAGCTCTTTCATGTTGTTATGTCCGCTACAGAGGGTGATGGGGTTATGAGAGTGAGGTTGCCCCTCTCCCCAGAAGGGAGAAGGGATCGTAAGGTGCGTTTGCAGGTCAGACGCCGTAACGTTCGCACCAGCCGAGAATGGCTTTCTCGAAGCAGGCGAATGGTGGATGCACAATGCCCGCGCCAATCATGCCGATGCCCGCATCTTTATGAGCGATGGCGGTGTTGATCACTGGCAGAATGCCGCTACTGCCCACGCGGGTGATGTCGATTGCCGACGGCACGCCCATAAAACCGAGCAGCGGAATGGTGACGTTGGGGTTTTCGCCGAGAGTGATTTCGCGCATCTGACGGGAGAAATCGATAGCTTCTTCCACCGTACCGCCCACCAGCGCGACGATCGCGGGCGCGGTCGCCATAGCAAATCCGCCAATGCCGTAGGTTTCGGTGATGGCGCTGTCGCCGATATCCAGCCCCGAATCTTCCGGCTTATAACCGGCAAACATCGGGCCGATCACCTGCTGCGCCGGACCGGTAAACCATTGCCCCGGTAATCCGCTGACCCGCAGGCCGAACTCGACGCCGTTACGCGCCATCGTGGTCACCACGGTGCTGTATTCGATGCCGTGCGCCGCATCCATCGCCGCTTTACACATCGCCATCCACGTCGGGCCGGAGAAGTAGTCGCTGCTGGCGACAAACTCAAACACTTCGCGCTGTTTCTCCACGGAATAACCTGCCTGAATAATTCCCGGCGTCAGCGCCTGAATCAGCAACGTCGTCCCGGCGTTATTGCGGTTATGGCACTCATCGCCCATATGCAGCGCCTGCGCCAGCATTAAGCGCAGATCGATCTCGCCGATAATTTTCATCGCATCGCGCAGCATGGGGCCCTGCACATCACGCATCCAGTTGAGGCGGTCGATCACGCTCTGGTCGTTAGCGCCCATACGCAAAATCTTCGCCATCTGCTCGCTCATGTTGGTATAAGCGATGTTGCCGTAGGTTTTGTTTTTTACGATGTGCATAAACATCGAGGCCGAGGTAACACCCGCCATCGATCCCACACAGTCGTGTTCATGGCACGGCGAGAAGGTGATCTCCCCGGAGGCCGCCAGTTCAGCCGCCTCGTCGAGATCTTTCGCCAGCCCTTCGAACACCAGCGCTCCGGTGACCGCGCCTTTCATCGCGCCGCACATTTTTTCCCAGGTGACCGGCGGCCCGGCGTGAAGAATGGTTTTCGGCGTCATGCCCGGCACCACGTTAATCGCCTGATCAAAACCAATCAGCACCGGATGCGACTGGATAATGCGCTCCAGCGCCTGCTGGTTAGCGGCGGCGATTTTGTCTGCCAGCGGCGAATCGGCAATGTTATCCAGCGCCTGCACCACCTGCATATTGCCCTGCCCCGGCGGCGTCCAGTCGAGTTGGGTCACTTCTACATGCTG
Source organism: Escherichia sp. WS1450 (assembly GCF_046487395.1). Lineage (NCBI taxonomy): Bacteria > Pseudomonadati > Pseudomonadota > Gammaproteobacteria > Enterobacterales > Enterobacteriaceae > Escherichia > Escherichia sp. WS1450. Next base: position 110,768 of record NZ_JBJQJO010000014.1, on the reverse strand, counting down.
CTTTTTCAAATCATCGCTAAACATGGCGATGCCGACGTTAATAACGTTCAACGGTTGGCTAAACAGTGACTGGCTCATCAGGCTTCCTCCCCTTTGCAGATAAATTCACGCGCCAGCAATCCGGTATTGGTGCTGCTGCTTGCCAGAATTACCCCAGCATCAAGCAGCATCTGGCTTTGTTGTTCTAACGATGGCGTATCGAGATCGGTACCCAGCACATAGGCGAGAATGATCAACTCGCGCCCTTCGGCAGCGGCGATCGCTTTCGCCTCTTTGATCGCCTCGATGGTGGAACCGACCGGATCTTCATGCGATCCAAACCCGAGCACAAAATCCATCACGATCACCGCCACTTCTGGATCGCGCGCTTCTTCGATCAACCGGCTGATGCGGTTGGTCGGGTCAATCATTGGATGCGGCTTGCCGTTGGTAAAATCGTCATCGCCAAAGTCGAGGAAGGTGTGTTTGATGCTGCGGTTGATATCTTGCAGGCGGAATTCAGGATCGGGCTGGATGTTGCTGTAGACATCGCCGTGTTTTTCCATCACCGCGAACATGGTTTCGTCACACAGCGTGCCGCCGCAGAACAGGCCACGAATGTATTTCTGCTGCGGTTGCAGACGCGCACGCACATCCGCAATCAACGGCTGGTTCAGGGTATGCAAGTCGAGATGTTCTTGTTTCACACCGGAGAGCATCACCGCTTTTAGTGCCGCCTCTTTGGTGCCGCGAGCAAACTGTAGCCCCTGCTCATCCACTGGCGTTTCGCCACGACCGAGGAAGCAGACTACCACTGGCTTACGGCAGGCGCGTGCGCGTTCCAGCACTTTGCGGGCCACCGCAGGCGCAGGCGGTTTGGAGATAAGCACAATGATTTCAGTTTGCGGATCGTTTTCCAGCATCCCGATGGCGTCGAGCATCATCAGGCCGCCGATTTTCTCGCTCAGGTCGCGCCCGCCGGTGCCGATCAGTTGCGAAACGCCGCCGCCAAATTCATGAATGCGGACGCTCAGTTCCTGGCTACCGGTGCCGGATGCGCCAACAATGCCGATGTTGCCGCGACGCACGGCGTTACCAAAGCAGAGCGCCGCGCCGTTGATAATCGCCGTACCGCAGTCTGGCCCCATCATCAGCAGCCCTTTTTCGTGGGCCAACTGTTTGAGCGCCAGTTCATCTTCAACCGAGACGTTATCGGAAAACAGCATCACGTTAAGATCATTTTGCAGCGCCTGATGCGCTTCGCGCGCGGCAAACAGACCGTTGACCGAAATCACTGCCAGGTTACTTTCCGGGATATGCTTTTTGGCGCTGGCAATAGTGGCGTAACGCGCCTCATGCGAGCCGCTTTGCGCTTTGGTGTTAAACAGTTCTTCAATCTCCACCAGCAACTGCTCGTTGTCCGCACCCGATTTACCATTGATGACAATCATCAGGTCACCGTTTTTCGCCTGCTCCAGTTCCGGCGTCAGCAGTCCTAAATTCTTCAACACGCCTTTATTCATTTCAGTCGCCATCGCCACAAATGCCTGCTCGACGCCGTCGAGTTTATTTGCACGCGTGGAGATAGACATCAGAGAGACAGAATCAAAATAGGTATTCGGTTTAATGACTATTTTAACTGACATAATTCCCTCCGTAGGTTTGGCTCAGCGCACAACCATCGGCCATGCCATACAGCATGTCGCAGCCGGAACTGGAGCCAATATGTTTAATTTTTTCTATTGCCTGGGTTGAATTCCCAGGGACACCATAAATAATGTTGTGAATAAAACGATGAATATTTTCCCGGCAGCGTTGTTGTAATGCGGCTTCCAGCGTTATGGCACTTAATAACGTGGTATTATTTCTGCCGCGTTGCAGACCGAGATAAAATTCCTCTTTGTATTTTTCCGCCGGATGTCCGGAAATAAATAAAATAAGCGCCAGACCTGTTAAATAATCGTCGGCTGATGGCGTAAGGCCAATCCCTAAGCCCATCATACTGGCGACTGCTGAGGCGATATTTTGTTTATCGTTTACGGCCTGAATAACTGCCCGTCGTTTAATATGTAATTCTTTATTTAACGCCTGATAAAACGGATTATCGCCGCAATAATTAAACAGGGTTTCATTTTGCCCCAGGTGCTGATGAATAATGTCATGCCACTGTTGCCAGGCGATAAGGTGAAAATTCACAGCGGTCATTTGCAAGGTTGGGGACAGCCAACGCAGGCAATGACTCATCTCTATATGAAGATGTTGACCAACCGTAATGCCTTGATCGTCAAACTGAACCTTATCACCATGCCGGAACAGACCATCAAAGTGAGTGAGTGCCAACCGACAACTGTTTGGCGCATTGTCGTACTCTTCACAAAGCAGCGTCAGCAACTGCTGGCGGGCCGGAAGTGCGATATTTACCGCTCTGGCAAAGACCTGTTCAACCTGTCCTTGCCCCCGCTGCGCCAGAAAATCAGCATCCGCAGTTAGCGCCCACACACACCGTCTTTCTGGTGTGTTGATAGCAAGCCTCCCGGTTTATGCACCTGCCGCAATCAGCAACTGAGCAATCTCTTCAAAGCCTCGTTCCCGCGCCAGTTCCAGCGGCGTTTTGCCATATTTATCCGTCATGTGCGGGCTGGCACCGTGTTCCAGCAATAACTGGACAATCGCCTGCTGTTTAATCCCGCCATCATTAAGCACGATTGCTTCCAGTAGCGGCGTCCAGCCAACATGGTTGGTCTGGTTAACGTTAATCTCCGTATGCGCCAAAAGCTCTTTTACAATACTTAAATGGCCTTTTTCACAGGCAGGCGTCAGGCCGACACCGCCAAAACGGGTGACGCAATTAAGATCAGGTTTAGCCGGTAAAATAATCCGTAACAGGGTTAAATCGCCGGTCAGGCAGCTAATTAAAAAAGGATTTGAACATATTTGATCTTGCTTATTAATATCTGCTCCGGCATCAATTAATGCCTGAACGCAAGCATATTGCTGATATAAACTTGCCAGCGTAATTGCCGTTTTCCCCTGACGATCGCAGGTATTAATATCGACACCCAGCGCAAGGCAGGTTTTTACTTTATCGATATCACCCTGTTGCGCAGCCAATAAATAGTCGGCAGGTAGATTTTTTATAGTCATTCACATTCCCCTGATTTTTGTGGCTGTTTTCGATGAATTGAGAATAGCAACGATAATCTGATAAAAGAACCCGCTTAAATTTAATTCGCCGTATTTCGCCTTTTTGTTGAATGATGTTCAACAATCTTTTCGCAGTGTGCGGTAGTGCAATATTTGTTTCTTTGACCCGATACCCTTTCACTCAATCAGGTTTTATTTCTCTATAGTCTGCACATGTAAGAGTAGCTTTCGTCCATGTCTAACCAGAGGGGAACAAGATGAACGGACTCACGGCAACGGGTGTCACCGTCGGTATTTGTGCAGGGCTTTGGCAGTTAGTGTCTTCACATGTCGGGCTCTCTCAGGGATGGGAATTATTAGGAACTATTGGCTTCGTCGCCTTTTGCAGTTTTTATGCCGCAGGCGGCGGTAAATCGGGGTTTATCAGAAGCCTGGCGGTTAATTATTCCGGGATGGTGTGGGCGTTTTTCGCCGCGCTGGCTGCCGGTTGGCTGGCCTCGGTGAGTGGATTGTCCACGTTCTGGGCGAGCGTGATTATGACTGTACCCTTCTCGGCGGTGGTGGTCTGGCAAGGACGTTTCGGTTTATTGTCTTTTATTCCCGGAGGCTTTCTCGGCATGACGCTATTTTTTGCCAGCGGGATGAACTGGACGGTGACATTACTGGGTTTTCTGGCGGGTAACTGCGTGGGGATAATTTCAGAATATGGCGGACAAAAATTAAGCGAAGCGACGACTAAACGCGACGGGTATTAAAAGTTATTCAAAAATGATTATCTATCTTTAACCGATACCTCTACAGTCATGACTGGAGAAATTCATATTCGATAATGGCGGGAATGGTTTAATGAACTCAATTTTTACCGAAGAGAATCTGTTGGCATTTACTACCGCTGCGCGTTTTGGCAGTTTCAGTAAAGCCGCAGAAGAGTTGGGTTTAACCACTTCCGCCATTAGCTACACCATCAAGCGAATGGAAACAGGGCTGGATGTGGTGCTGTTCACTCGCAGTACCCGAAGCATTGAGTTAACGGAGTCCGGGCGTTATTTTTTCCGCAAAGCTACCGACCTGCTGAATGATTTTCACGCCATCAAACGCAGCATCGATACTATTTCGCAGGGTATAGAAGCACGGGTGCGCATTTGTATTAACCAACTGCTTTATACGCCCAAACACACCGCACGCTTATTACAGGTACTGAAAAAGCAGTTTCCAACCTGCCAGATTACCGTGACGACCGAAGTGTATAACGGCGTCTGGGATGCGATTATTAATAATCAGGCGAATATTGCTATCGGCGCGCCCGACACACTGCTGGACGGCGGCGGCATTGATTACACGGAGATTGGCGCAATTCGCTGGGCTTTTGCTATCGCCCCGGATCACCCATTAGCCTTTGTGCCGGAACCCATCGCCGAAAGCCAGCTGCGTCTCTACCCTAATATTATGGTGGAGGACACCGCGCATACGATTAATAAAAAAGTGGGCTGGTTGCTGCATGGGCAGGAGTCGATTCTGGTGCCAGATTTCAACACCAAATGTCAGTGCCAGATTTTAGGCGAAGGAATTGGTTTTTTGCCGGATTACATGGTCCGCGAGGCGATGGCACAATCCCTGCTGGTTACCCGACAAATCCATAATCCGCGCCAGGATTCACGCATGTTACTGGCGACCCAGCACTCTGCCACCGGTCAGGTGACGCAGTGGATTAAAAAACAATTTTCGCCAAATGGCATATTAACGGGGATCTATCAGGATTTACTGCATCGGGAGAATTAATCGCTGCCAACCTCCCGATGCGCTGTGAATAGCGGTTTACATCAACCACCTGCTTTCATTACCCATTCAGAGATAAATTTATTACCCGGTACTGGCGGAGAGTACAAATAGCCCTGCAAAAAGTGAACGCCTTTGCCGATCATTAAATCCGCCTGCTCCTGGGTTTCTACCCCTTCCGCCACGATACTCAGACCAGGCTTACGCGCCAGTTCGACAATATTGTCCACAATATGACCGGATATTTCGTCCACGCTCGCCATTTGCACAAATGACTTATCGATCTTAATAAAATCGACCGGGAACGCCTGCAAGTAACGATAGGTCGCATAACCCGTACCAAAGTCATCCAGCGCAAAGGTAATGTTGTGCTGATGAAGGCTGTCAAATATCGCTCTGGCTTCTGGCGTTACCGGAATAGGGTTACGTTCCGTTAGCTCGAGAACCAGTTTGATTTTATCGTTACCTAATTTCTTAACCAGGTTCAGGCATTCTTTTTCAAATCCCGCAGCCAAAAAACAACCCGCCGAGACGTTGATGCCAATATGGAAATTGTCCGGCAGCAAATGTTTTACCGGCATCAGAATATCCGCAGTCTGTTTCATCAACTGGCGAGTCATTATGACGATAAGACCAGATGACTCCGCCAGAGGAATAAACTGATCCGGTGGGATAATTCCCGTTTGTGGATGTTCCCAGCGGACAAGCACCTCACAGCCCGTCAGTACCCCAGTCTGCGCGCAGAAAACCGGTTGGATCCACGGTTTAAATTCATGGTTTTCCAACGCCAGACTGATGGCTTCAGGCGTGACGATATGGTGACAACGGTTATCAGGAATATAAAAATTATTTTTATTTCCCGTGCCACTGATGACTTGCGGATGATATTGAAAAAAGATATCCCGCCAGAAGGTAATATCACTCTGGATGCCTAGTTTTTCATACAGCTGCTTCTTTTGATGTGAAATTGTCTTTGCACTGCGATTTCTGTACTGTGAGATTTCTGTAACCGACATTCCCTCCATTAGCAGCTTGAGTAAAAGCCGTTCTTTTTCGGACACGATACCAGGCAACGTCAAATTCACCGTTGCCCCGAACTCTTCCAAAAAAACACTCAAATCATGCGAAGCCATTGAACACACCTTGATTAAATCTTGTGCGCCAGCTAAATCTGCGAGTCTTCACTCTGACGGATAAAGCTGGCTGCAAGAAAATGACACAGAGAGCCGAATTATCTCCCGTTCGGCTCTCTCTCCTTTTACTCATTATTCAGATCAGAATTGCCACTTAATGCCAACCATTGCAGAGGTGTCATTATATCCCCTATCGGCAACCTGAACGCCCACATTCCCCCAGACATTCAGGTTGGCATTTAGCTGTCCTTCCACCCCGGTTTTTATCTCAGCAATATTTCGGGCTCCATCCTGAGTGACGGACACGCCATCCATACTGGTGCTGAAATCCTTACTGTTATGCAGCCAGTTCACTTCTACAAACGGCTGGAACTCGCGGGATTTACCGTCATCCATTTTATGGTGGCTCTTCAGCCAGGTTTTTACGCCAAGTCGGGTTTGAACATTGCCATCACCGTTGCTATGAACGAGGGTTCCGTTGCTTTCGCGGTGATTATCGGCTTTGACTCCCATCCAGGTAACCTGTGCTTGCGGCTGAACATACCATTCATTACGCGTTCCCTGGCTGCCATTACATTCAGCTAATTTGTGTTTGTATCCAGCTTCCAGTGAAGCGGTAAATCCTTTTGATTTATAGGATTCACTTTGTAAGTCATCCCCTTTCACTGTGTTATCAAACCAGCTGTACTGCGCCCAACTGTCGAAATACGCGCCATTACGCGACTCGTCATCGGCATACCAGGTGGCATAGAGGCCTGTGCTATATCCGTTCACACTCGCTTTAGCACGATAACCAGTTCGCGAGGAAATGGTTTTGCTGTCGCTGTTGCCATATCCCGTCATGACCCCAACATGCCAGCTGTCGCTGCCGTTTTGGCTCCACTGCGCGATATCGCCTCCCAGTTGCAGAACATAGCGATTGCTTTGGGTTTTCAGCTGGCCGCTGCCATCACGCCATTTATTATGACCACCTTCATGGCGCATCCACATAGTGGTTTGTTTCTGCTCACCCGTCACCATGTCGGTATAGTACGTATTACCCAGACGCTCATGCAGACGCGTGGTGAACATGGTATTCGCTGCTGCAAGGTTCGCAATGTAGCTACCCGCCTCCGGTCGTAGGTCATTATCCACATTCAGATCCGGACCCGGCGTAGGTGTCGGGTTAGGGTTCGGCTCTGGATTCGGGTTTGGCTCCGGATTCGGCATCGGGTCTGGCTCCGGCTGCAGTTCAGGAGAATCACTGCCGCTGGTCAGATACCAGTTACCACTATTTGCCCCTTGTCCACGCGCGAGAGTGTAGTCATATGCCCCCGCAACGATACGCCCAGCCTGAACAAATTCGCCCTCAGACTGACCGTCAACATGGATAAGTTCGATACCGTTAAGGGTTTTCGCACCTGTACCGCCAGCGTTATTCACCGTAACGGCAGTCGTGCCGCTAGTATCGCCCTCGACAACCAATTTATCGGTTACTGAGTCATCGCCATTCAGTACCGTATTCATTACTAGTTGACCGTTATTACCGTGGTAGTTCCCCTTCACCACTAACACATTGCCAGCTTGCTGTCCTGACATTCCGGTCATCAGCGTACCGTTGTTGGTCAGATTGCCGCCCAGGGTGTAATTCACAGACGCAGCCGCTCTTTTTTCAGCGCTATTATTCAACGCCAGGGTACCGTTGTTCTCAACGTTTGCGCTACCCAATCCCTGCGCATGACTTACCAGGACATTAGCCGAATTAGCAATGTTCACATTCGCCGTTAGGTTGCTGTTATCGCCCGCGATATCCAGCGTGCCGCCCTGAATATTCAACTCTCCGCTCCCCGTTAACGAACCGGATGAATTGCCCCCGTTGGTAACCGTCAGACTCCCGCCGTTCAAGCTCAGCAGTGAATCGGCGCTGCCATTGAGCGTGCCCACGATCTGGCTGTGACCATTCATATCCAGTTCAGTCTCTGCCGCCAGACGCAGTTCATGGGTATTACCCAACACGTTATCGTTATTCAACAAAAGCGTCCCACTGCGCAGATCGGTAACACCGGTATAGTCGTTGTCTTTGTTAGAAAGCGATACGGTCTGACCCTTCTGGCTGCTGAATGCCAGGTCACCACTACCGGTAATCTTTGCGCTGAGATCGGCGGCATTCTCGCTTTTACCGTTAGAGCTCAGCACCAGAGCATCGCTGTCGGTAGCCTGCAATTCAAGCTGGGTCAGGCCGTAACCGATATACAGACCGTCATTGTTTACCCCACTCGTCAGACGATAGTCGTAAGTGCCGACGGCCGCTTTTTGCCCATTCTGCTGAATATCACGTTGGGCGCTGCTGGAGAGGATTTGCCCATTTTTATCCTGCAATTGCAGATTGCCCGCATCGCCCAGAACTTCCGCACCTTGCGCATCAACCAACTTAATGGTGCTATTACCATCATCGACTTCAGTGAGCGATAACGCAGAGTCAATATCACGAGATACTGAGCGGACAACGTCACTGTCAGAAACCTGAATCACACCCTCGCCACGCAAATCCAGCGTTTTGCTGACTTTGACGGTCCCTTCTGTCATCTGTGCACCAGCTGTCAGGGCACCAAAATCAACGGTTCCGCCGGAGAATCCCAAAGTGCTAATGGAGTGAGCGCCCTTACCCACTGTTACCAGGCTTCCCTGACCCGCAGTGATCCCGCCTTTCTGCAGAAACTCAGCATTCTTTTCCAGGTTAAATGTCGTGTTCTGGAACGCCAGTGAACCCTGGAACCAGTCTGTATAAGCAAACTCATCGAAGGAGAATTCGTGATTCCCCATGTTTATTTCAACAATGCCTCTACCTTCAAGATCGTTATCAAATACCCAATCTTTATTGGCATTGATTTGCAGTTTGCCATCAACATCCAGTTCTGCACGGCCGATGTTCTTGTCTTCAGAAATAACCGCGACAGCACCAGAAGCGACATCAATATATCCGCTGAATGCATAGTTATTGCCGGTCAGCGTCACTGTCCCACTGTCGATACTTATTGTACCGTTGCCAGAAATCTTATTGGCAAAGGTCATGCTATCGTCAGCCTTCAGGTGTAATTTCCCGCGGTTGGTGATTTCTGCAGAGCCTATATTTTGGGTGATCCCCAAAGCGCCATTTTGCTCAATTTTGACTTTACCGCTGAAGGCAGAGTTATCCCCGGTTAAGTAAGTCGTGCCATTGAGCGCATTGATATAGCCCAGGCCCTCGCTGCCACTGACAATATCCGCGGAAATAGTCGCGTTTTTATCCGTGTGGTTTAAGGTGATTTTCTTATCGGATGTCTTTGCCCACACAAACTCAATTTTTTCTGCATCAATAATCCCTGCTGCCTTCGCAGCACTTCCTTCCTGTGCCCCTAACGCTAACTCAGAGTTGGTGCTTAAACTAATTTTCGGTGCGGATATTTTACCTCCATCTGATACGACTAATGTTGTATCAGAACGTTGGTCGTAATAACCCAGGCTAATATGTTCACGAGCATTAACTTCACCACCGTTATTAACCGACAGGAACTGATTACCGCCATATCCGCCGTAAACGCCCATAAAGAAGGTCCCGGCATTTACCTGACTACCTTCGCCGCTTACATTCCCCTGCGTATAAGTCAGACGACTGGTGCCCTTAACATGGATTTTGCCGCCATTGGAGACATTAAAATAGCCTTGATCATGTCTCATGCCTGAGTTTGACTCATACAAATCATCAGCATATAACTCGCTGCCAGCATTGGAGACATTCAGGAACCCCGTACCTTTCAGCAAAAAGTTAAGTGGGCCATTGATTGTTACCTTTCCTCCGGTAATATCCAACCCACCACCAGAAGCGAGAGTCAGACGCGGACGGGAAGTATCTGTCGCATTGATTACCAGATTGGCATTGTCGGTCACTGAAATACGGTAATCAATAGTCTGGTTATCTTTACCGAATACAGCTGTGTAATCTTCACTTACAGCGATATCTTTAGACAGTGCCAGAGATGAATATAAACTTATCGCGCTAATTAAAACAGCCCGGGACTTTTTTCCTTTTACTCTACTCCCCAGCTCAGAGCAGACGCTCCAACAGTTACGGGACCTGTTCCACTTTAGCCGATATATTTTATTCATCACAATCTCCAGCAATACATCCAAATAAAACCAAGATTGCATAAACAGCAACGCATTAAATGCCATTCCGGTTACTGTTCATCGCATATAAAAATTCAAAAATTTTGCATAGCATTGGCAACCACATATCTGAGTATGTAGTTCAGAGGGTAATAAAATAGAAAGTTATTACTTAAAACTTATTTTAAGTTAACACTCTTAACTTTATCATTACATTCCCCCCCAGTCTCTAATACCTGCGCATTATATGTATCCAGGAACTCAAATCAACTCAAAATATAAACAAAAGCAGGAGAAATACATTTAATATACAGACGGTAAAAGTGGTAACTCTTATTAGGTATCCAAATATAAGAATCGTCTTATTAATAAATATATAACTCTATAGGACTGAATCCATTCAGCTAATACAAAATAAAATAGTTAATTAATAAAATATAAAATCATGAAGTGATACAAGAGGAATTTCAGGATATGACATGACAATCATATATAATATATGCATAATTTTTTACAGCGAGTCAATGATTCCCGCGCCATATGCAGACATGGCGCGGTTTTATGCAATAACAATCACGCATCCGGGAACATCACGCTATGGCCCGGCGCTTCACGATGGAGATGGATAAAGTTAAGGTGCCGCTCGTACTGGTCGAGAATATCGGTGATCACCTGCTCTTTGCTGTAGTCCATCAGGTCGTTGCCCTGGCTGCCTTCTAACAGGAAGGTTTCCAGCCGGTAGTAGGTCGATTTCCCGCTACGTGCGCGGTAGGTAAAGCCCGGCACCGAATATTGCTGCGGCCAAATCTGATAGACAAAGTTTTGCTCTTCGCCCATATGCACCAACAAATCCAGATGCCCCAACTGTTGTCCCTCTTCCGGCGGCAGGCTTTTTAGCTCCACGTACGCGCCGCGCAACCGCAGCTCCTGCGCCACTTCTTCCATTGCCGGGTAACAGACCGTCTCCATCATCTGTTTAGTGTAACGCGTGCCCGGATAATTCATCAGGCGCGAGAGACGTTTTTTCCAGCTCAGGCGATCCTGAAGCCCCAGCGGTCGCGGCGCGGTATCACGGTTGGCACTTTCACGGCGGTAATCTTCTACCTTCAGAGATTTATACAACCCCGCCATCACGAAGAAAATCACAAAGCTGAACGGCAGCCCCATGATTACCGTGGTGTTTTGCAGCGCGGATATCCCGTTGGTCATCAGCATGCCGAGCGTTAGCAGGCCAATCGCCACCGACCAGAAGACGCGCAGCCAGCCGGGGGCGTCGCTGTTGATATCTTTAAGCTGCGAGGTGAAATTCCCCAGCACCAGCGCCCCGGAGTCCGCCGAGGTCACATAAAACAGCAGGCCAGTAATGGTGGCGACGGAGGCGCTAAAGGTAAACGCCGGATACTGCGCCAGCAGGCTGTAGAAGCCGCGCTCCGGATGGACCATCGCTTCCTCGGCAAATGCCGCGCCGCCGTGGATGATTTCATACAGCGCGCTATTGCCGAACACCGAGAGCCATAACAGCGTGAAGGTAAACGGAATAATCAACGTGCCCAGCACGAACTGGCGAATGGTACGCCCGCGCGAGATACGCGCCAGAAACAGGCCGACAAACGGCGACCATGCCACCCACCATGCCCAGAAGAAGAGCGTCCAGTTATTCATCCACTCAACCGGACGGTCGAAGGCAAAACTGTTGAGCGTCATGCCCATAAAGCGATTCACATAGTCGCCAACGTTCAGCACCAGCGCATTAAGCAGGAACGAGGTGTCGCCCATAAACAGCACGAAAAGGATCAATCCCAGCGCCAGCGCAACGTTAAGTTCCGATAACACACGAATGCCCTTATCGACACCGGAGGTGACAGAGATCGTTGCGATGATCACCGACAAGGCGATCAGTGCCGCTTTCGCCGCCATTGAATCGGGAATATCAAACAGTACGCTCAAGCCATAGTTAAGCTGTACCACACCGATACCGAGCGTAGTGGCAATACCGAAGATGGTGCCGATTACCGCTGCAATATCCACTGAATGACCAATCGGCCCGTTAATCCGTTTACCGAAGATCGGGTACAGCGCCGAGCGGATGGTGAGCGGCAAATTATAACGATAGCTAAAGTATCCGAGCGCCATGCCCATCAGCGCATACATCGACCAGCCGGTTAAGCCGTAGTGAAACAGCGTCCAGACCATCGCCTGACGCGCAGCCTCAATCGTCTGACCCGCGCCTTCCGGCGGCTGCATATACTGCGTTACCGGTTCGGCTACGGAGAAGAACATCAGGTCGATACCGATCCCGGCAGCAAACAGCATCGCCGCCCAACTCAGCAGACTGAATTCCGGTTTGGATTGTTCTGGCCCGAGCTTCACCGAACCAAAACGCGAACAAGCGATACAGACCACAAAGACAATATAGAGCGTTGCCGCCAGCAGATAGTACCAACCGAAGGTTTTAGAGACCCAGTCCAGCGTGCGGCCAATCCACAGGGCCGAGAAGTCGCGAAACAGGATCGTTGTCAGGGAAAACAACAAAATCAGTCCGGCGGAGGTGTAAAACACCACCGGATTGATTTTGTCCTTTTCCCTGCTGTGTGAAAGGTCTGTCATCCAGTATCCCCACTGTTATTGTTACCATTTAAAATCAAATTCGTAACAATTAAGACACATTTTATATTGAACGTCCAATCAATAACCGCTTTAATAGATAAACAACGCTGATGAATGGAGTGGCGAAAATGCCCAAATTGGGGATGCAGTCGATCCGGCGCAGACAACTGATCGACGCCACGCTGGAAGCAATCAATGAGGTGGGCATGCACGATGCAACGATCGCGCAGATCGCCCGCCGTGCAGGCGTTTCTACGGGGATCATCAGCCACTATTTCAGGGACAAAAATGGTCTGCTGGAAGCAACCATGCGCGATATCACCAGTCAGCTGCGTGACGCGGTTTTGAATCGATTACATGCACTTCCGCAGGGCAGTGCAGAGCAGCGATTACAGGCGATTGTTGACGGGAATTTCGATGAATCGCAGGTCAGTAATGCTGCGATGAAAGCCTGGTTGGCGTTTTGGGCCAGCAGTATGCATCAGCCGATGCTTTACCGTTTGCAGCAGGTGAGCAGCCGCCGCTTGTTGTCGAATCTGGTGAGCGAATTTCACCGCGAGTTACCGCGCCAACAGGCACAGGAAGCGGGCTACGGCCTTGCCGCGCTGATTGACGGATTATGGCTGCGCGCGGCACTGAGCGGCAAACCGCTGGATAAACCTCTCGCACACTCGCTGACCCGTCACTTTATTACTCAGCATTTACCCACCGATTAACCGAGGAGACGTGATGTCCCGAATGGCAGAACAGCAGCTTTATATACATGGTGGTTATACCTCCGCCACCAGCGGTCGCACCTTCGAGACCATTAACCCGGCCAACGGTAACGTGCTGGCGACCGTGCAGGCCGCCGGGCGTGAGGATGTCGATCGCGCCGTGAAGAGTGCCCAACAGGGGCAAAAAATCTGGGCGGCGATGACCGCTATGGAACGCTCGCGTATTCTGCGTCGGGCCGTTGATATTCTGCGTGAACGCAATAACGAACTCGCAAAACTGGAAACCCTCGACACCGGAAAAGCGTATTCGGAAACCTCAACCGTCGATATCGTTACCGGCGCGGACGTGCTCGAGTACTACGCCGGGCTGATCCCGTCGCTGGAAGGCAGCCAGATCCCATTGCGTGAGACGTCATTTGTCTATACCCGCCGCGAACCGCTGGGCGTAGTGGCAGGGATTGGCGCATGGAACTACCCGATCCAGATTGCCCTGTGGAAATCCGCCCCGGCGCTGGCGGCAGGCAATGCAATGATCTTCAAACCGAGCGAAGTCACCCCGCTTACCGCGTTAAAGCTGGCTGAAATTTACAGCGAAGCGGGCCTGCCGGACGGTGTATTTAACGTGTTGCCGGGCGTGGGCGCGGAGACCGGGCAATATCTGACCGATCATCCGGGCATTGCCAAAGTGTCATTTACCGGCGGTGTCGCCAGCGGCAAAAAAGTGATGGCTAACTCGGCAGCTTCCTCCCTGAAAGAAGTGACCATGGAACTGGGCGGTAAATCGCCGCTGATCGTTTTCGACGATGCAGATCTCGATCTCGCCGCTGATATCGCCATGATGGCGAACTTCTTCAGCTCCGGTCAGGTGTGTACCAACGGCACCCGCGTCTTCGTTCCGGCGAAATGCAAAGCCGCATTTGAACAAAAGATTCTGGCGCGCGTTGAGCGCATTCGCGCGGGCGACGTTTTCGATCCGCAAACTAACTTTGGCCCGCTGGTCAGCTTCCCGCATCGCGATAACGTGCTGCGTTACATCGCCAAAGGCAAAGAGGAAGGCGCGCGCGTACTGTGCGGCGGCGATGTACTGAAAGGCGATGGCTTCGATAACGGCGCATGGGTTGCACCGACCGTGTTCACCGATTGCCGCGACGAAATGACCATCGTGCGCGAAGAGATCTTCGGTCCGGTGATGTCGCTTCTCACTTATGAATCTGAGGACGAAGTGATTCGCCGCGCCAATGATACCGACTACGGCCTGGCGGCGGGCATCGTGACGGCGGACCTGAACCGCGCGCATCGCGTCATTCATCAGCTGGAAGCGGGTATTTGCTGGATCAACACCTGGGGCGAATCCCCTGCTGAGATGCCCGTTGGCGGCTACAAACACTCCGGCATTGGTCGCGAGAACGGCGTGATGACGCTCCAGAGTTACACCCAGGTGAAGTCCATCCAGGTTGAGATGGCTAAATTCCAGTCCATATTCTAACCAGGAGGTTTATTTGCAATTTGACTACATCATTATTGGTGCCGGCTCAGCCGGCAACGTCCTCGCTACCCGTCTGACTGAAGATCCGAACACAACCGTGCTGCTGCTTGAAGCAGGCGGCCCGGACTATCGCTTTGACTTCCGCACCCAGATGCCCGCCGCGCTGGCATTCCCGCTACAGGGTAAACGCTACAACTGGGCCTATGAAACGGAGCCCGAACCGTTTATGAATAACCGTCGCATGGAGTGCGGACGCGGTAAGGGGCTTGGCGGGTCATCACTGATCAACGGCATGTGTTACATCCGTGGTAACGCGCTGGATCTTGATAACTGGGCGCAAGAACCCGGTCTGGAGAACTGGAGCTACCTCGACTGTCTGCCCTACTATCGCAAGGCCGAGACTCGCGATGTGGGCGAGAACGACTACCACGGCGGTGATGGCCCGGTGAGCGTCACCACCTCCAAACCCGGCGTCAATCCGCTGTTTGAAGCGATGATTGAAGCGGGCGTGCAGGCGGGCTACCCGCGCACGGACGATCTCAACGGCTATCAGCAGGAAGGTTTTGGCCCGATGGATCGCACCGTCACGCCGCATGGCCGTCGCGCCAGCACCGCGCGTGGCTATCTCGATCAGGCCAAATCGCGCCCTAACCTGACCATTCGTACTCACGCCATGACCGATCACATCATTTTTGACGGCAAACGCGCGGTGGGCGTCGAGTGGCTGGAAGGCGACAGCACCATTCCGACCCGCGCGGCGGCGAATAAAGAAGTGCTGTTATGTGCAGGCGCGATTGCTTCACCGCAGATCCTGCAACGCTCCGGCGTCGGCAACGCTGGACTGCTGGCGGAGTTTGATATTCCGCTGGTGCATGAATTACCTGGCGTCGGCGAAAATCTTCAGGATCACCTGGAGATGTATCTGCAATATGAGTGCAAAGAACCGGTTTCCCTCTACCCTGCCCTGCAGTGGTGGAATCAGCCGAAAATCGGTGCGGAGTGGCTGTTTGGCGGCACCGGCGTTGGTGCCAGCAACCACTTTGAAGCAGGCGGATTTATTCGCAGCCGTGAGGAATTTGCGTGGCCGAATATTCAGTACCATTTCCTGCCAGTGGCGATTAACTATAACGGCTCGAATGCAGTGAAAGAGCACGGCTTCCAGTGCCACGTCGGCTCGATGCGCTCGCCAAGCCGTGGGCATGTGCGGATTAAATCCCGCGACCCGCACCAGCATCCAGCGATTCTGTTTAACTACATGTCGCACGAGCAGGACTGGCAGGAGTTCCGCGACGCAATTCGCATCACCCGCGAGATCATGCATCAACCCGCGCTGGATCAATACCGTGGCCGCGAAATCAGCCCCGGCACGGAATGTCAGACGGATGAGCAGCTCGATGAGTTCGTGCGTAACCACGCCGAAACCGCGTTTCATCCGTGCGGTACCTGCAAAATGGGTTATGACGAGATGGCAGTGGTTGACGCCGAAGGCCGCGTACACGGGTTAGAAGGCCTGCGTGTGGTGGATGCGTCGATTATGCCGCAGATTATCACCGGCAATTTGAACGCCACGACGATTATGATTGGCGAGAAAATAGCGGATATGATTCGCGGGCAAGAAGCGTTGCCGAGGAGCACGGCAAGATATTTTGTGGCAAATGGGATGCCAGTAAGAGCGAAAAAAATGAGTCGTGATTTGAACTAACTCAGGAACCTATCAGATTGAGAGTTACCGTTCTACTATGAGGACCGAATCCTTATATAAAACACTGAGGTAACTCTCATGCTTCATATCCAGTATTCATGATGCTGGCTTTTTGCTGATATTTACCCTGAACATTCCTGATACAGACTATTAATACAACCTTATCTGCGACAGATTTCATTTTCTGGATATATTATGAATGAACAAATCAAACAGGATATCGATCTGATTGAGATTTTATTTTATCTGAAGAAAAAGATTCGTGTTATCCTTTTTATTATAGCCATCTGTATGGCAATGGTGCTTTTATTTCTGTATATCAATAAAGATAATATAAAAGTGAGTTACAGCCTAAAAATAAATCAGACAACACCAGGCATACTTGTTAACTGTGATAGCAATAATAACTTTGCCTGTCAGACCACAATGACTGAAGATGTTATACAGCGAATTACTACATTTTTTCACACCAGCCCAGATGTCAAGAACAGAGAAATAAAGCTGGAATGGTCAGGAGATAAGAGAGATTTACCAACTGCTGAAGTGGAAATATCTCGCGTGCATGCGTCTATTATCAAATGGTATGCGTCAGAATACCATAATGGCAGGCAAGTTCTTGATGAGATACAAACGCCTTCAGCAATTAACAGTGAGCTTTATACAAAAATGATATACCTGACCAGGAACTGGTCATTGTATCCGAACGGTGATGACTGTGTCACTATAAGCTCACCAGAAATAAAAAATAAATACCCTGCTGCCATTTGCCTGATTCTGAGATTTTTTCTAAGCATTGTAATTTCTGTAATGTTTTGTCTTGTCAAAAAAATGGTAGATGAATACCAACAAAACTCTGGGCAGTAATAAACAGCATTCTGATAGAGAGTGCCTGTATAAAACTGAAGTGACAATGACCGGGAAGGGAGCCCGTCTTCAGGAATGGATTCCTGTCTTTTTCACTGTAAATATCCTGGCATTATTAATGTCAGGATATTTACAGAAGAGCAGCATAACCATGACGGAACGGGGTTAAGTCAGGTTGTCCTTAACGCTATTCACAACCTCGTATGCCGCCTTCAGGTTTATGTCCAGACTTCATATCTCTCTCAGCAATCCTCAATAATCAGATACACCGCTTTCACCGGACCATGAACCCCAACGACTTTGATAAGCTCAATATCCGCCGTTGAACTGGGGCCGCTAATGATGTTAATGCAGGAAGGCATTCGTTCACCGGCCTGCGCTTTCTGATGCAATTTTTCTGCGAGTTGCGCTACACGCGGCAGGATAGTGCTTTTACGCAGGATAAAAAGAGAAGATTCCGGGAGCAGGCTCAATGAACGCCCGCGCCCGGCGGCGGAAAAAAGAACCACGCCTCCCGATTCGGTTAAACCATATTCAGCATACACTACGCCAACTTTAGCCTGCTCTGCTTGTGATATGTTCTCAATACCTTTCGCCGGATCCCAAACAACGGCATTGCATTCCTGCTGCAAACGTTCACTAATCCCCAATTCCTCCAGCCTCGTGTCACCGCTAATCACGACCGACTGCTCTCCCAGCTCTTTACACAGACGTATTGCAGCTTCTGCCGCCTTCGCCTCGCTGGTCAGCTCACAGCGCGTCAACATAACATCGCTGGCAAACTGAATAAACGCGTCACAGCGCTGCTGTTGGTTAAGTTCGGTAAGCCGCTCGTTAGCATAGTTGTTAAGCGGCGCATCTTCTGCTTGCGGTTCAAGTCGCAGCGGGCGACCCAGTGCCTGAGCAACGTTATTCAAAAATTCGCTCCGATTATCCATTCTTTTTCTCCTGCGCCTGATGTTTCTTAAACCAACTACGGAAACTCTCTCCGTCAGCTTCAGGAAGATCGCGTGCTTCCATCCAGTCGCTAATCGCGCCAAATTTGAGTGGTGTTTTGCCGCCATTGATAAACCAGCTTGCCGCATGAGCACCAGCCATCATCCCGACTTTCCACAATCCTGGATGACTATTGGCATAAGCGAACATTTTTATCGCCCGTTGCTCTGCTTTTGCGGTGATCCCTTTTTCAGCCATCACCCGACGATGACGCAAAATCAGTTTTGACAGCGGAATACGCACCGGACACACGTTGTCACAAGCAGTGCATAAAGAGCAGGCGTAGGGTAAATCTTTAAAATCTTTATAGCCGCCAAGTAGCGGAGAAATCACCGCACCAATTGGCCCTGGATAAATAGAGCCATATCCATGACCGCCAATATGGCGATATGCCGGACAAGTATTCATACAAGCCCCGCAGCGAATACAGCGCAGCACATCCCGAAATTCAGAGGCCAGCACCTCAGAACGCCCGTTATCGACAATAACCAGATGAAACTCTTCAGGACCATCAACGTGCCCCGCTTCGCGCGGTCCTGTCAGCCAGGTGTTGTATCCCGTCAAACGTGCACCAACGGCACTGCGCGCCAGCATGGTGATCAATACATCTACCTCGGCAAACGTGGGGGCAATACGCTCCATTCCCATCACTGCAATATGCGTTTTAGGCAGCGTGGTACACATTCGCGCATTACCTTCATTGGTCACCAGGCATACCGAACCGGTCTCTGCCACCGCGAAATTACAGCCGGTAATACCTATTTCAGCACTGAGGAAATCTTCGCGGATTTTTTGCCGGATGAATAAGGTCATTGCTTCAGGCGTTTCCGCCCCCTCATAGCCCAGACGTTCGTGTAGCACCCGACGGATCTGATGGCGATCTTTATGAATTGCCGGGACCACAACATGAGAGGGCGGATCTTGATCCAGCTGGAGAATGTATTCACCCAGATCGGTTTCAATCACCTGAATGCCAGCATCCTGCAACACATGATTGACACCAATCTCTTCGGTCACCATCGATTTAGATTTCACCACCTTCCGGGCATTTTTGCGTTGGGCAACCTGTAAAATGTAGCGGGTAGCGTCTTCTTTGGTTTTTGCAAAATAGACGTGACCGCAGTTTTGCGTCACTTTTTCTGAGAGCTGGTACAGATAAGCGTCGAGATTACTCAGAACATGATCACGTATCTGGGCGGCCCGATCGCGCCACTCCTCCCAGTGCCCCAATTCATCGACCATTTTTTGCCGATTTGCCCCAATACGCTGCTGCGCGTTTGCCACCGCTTTGCGCATGATCGGATCTTCAATTTGCTGACGGATGCGTGTCTTAAAATCTGTATTACTGGTTTTGATCGACATCTTTATATCCTCAGCGGCTCATCAGCACTTCAGCAATATGCATCACTTTGACTTTCTGCCCTTCCCGTTGTAATCGCCCACTGATGTTCAGCAGGCAACTCACGTCAGCACCAATTAAATACTCAGGGCGGACTTCCATCAGGTGCACAACCTTTTCTTTCACCATCTCGCCGGATATTTCGGCCATTTTGACCGAGAACGTGCCGCCAAATCCGCAGCAGGTATCCTGTTCAGCAAAGGTCAACAGCTCCAGTCCACGCACATTTTTCAGCAACGTAAGTGGCTCGTCCTTCACCCCCAGCTTACGGGCCAGGCTACAAGATGGGTGATACACCGCTCTCCCTTGCAAACTGGCACCTACATCGACTACCCCTAATGTATTAACAATAAAAGAGGTGAGATCCTGCATACGCGCGGCAACCCTTTCGGCACGTGATGCCCATTCAGGCTCATCCGCCAGATACGTTGGGTAACTTTTTACGGCATAGGTACAGGAGCCAGCCGGTGAAATAATGGGATCGTCGTTATCCTCCAGTGCGGCGATCAGATTTTTCATCCCTGGAATCGCTTCTTTGATATAACCACTATTGATCGCAGGCTGACCGCAGCATCCCTGTTTCTCTGGGAAATTTACGCGACAGCCGAGTTTTTCCAGTAGCAGCACGGAGTCTCGTGCCATTCTTGATTTCAGGGCGTCACCAATACAGGTGACAAAGAAATTGACATTCACAACTAATACTCCATTACTTCATGCCCATTTATGCCCGATGGTTCCCCCCTTCCGGGGGAGCAATCATCAATAAATATGGCGTTCTTTTTTAATTGGCTAGCAACATACCACCCCTCATTTGTATGACAAATGATAATCTTTCATCCAAACTTCAAATGCAATAACTAATTTTATTTCTTTCGGCATCGCTCACATTTTATGGGGAGATCGACGATCATTTTTGGCATAAGAAATCCATTTAAAAATGGCCACATCCCTTATACCTATTCAGTGCTACTTATTCAGGGGTTATTGAGATATACACTGATGGTGTACAAACAAAATCACCAACAATAATTACGTATCAAGTAATAATCGGCATTTTATTTAATTGAAGCAATTTAGTTTGTATCTTTTATTTAATTACTAAGCCAGACCACTTCAAAAAAATATATAAAAAACTTGGAAATAGAAATAGTTGAAAGGCTCACAACTCCCGGAATGCGGATTATCTTTGCCCTGATTTCTGGCGGTTTTATTCAGGGTGCAAGCTGTCTGACCCTTTCCCGATATTCTCCCGGGGTACAACCAAACTCGCGAACAAACGCCTTGTGAAAAGATGATTCACTGGCATAGCCTACTGACTCAGCGATCACCACAACAGGGAGCGTTTCCCGGGAAAACATCTGGGCCGCTATTTGTAGACGCAACTTTGTTAATACAGCCAGCGGCGTGGTTCCGGAAACATCACGGAAAAGCTGGGCAAAACTTGCCCGGGACATGTGGGCGATGCTGGCCAGCGATTCGACGGTCCAGGCGTGTCCTGGCATTTCCAGCATTTGCTGTATTACCGCACCAAGACGTGGATGCAGAAGCAAACTGAGAATGTTTTTCTCTGTATTAACCTGTGCAATCCACTCACGCACCGCGAGGATAAAGAATGTAGCGCAGATCTGGCTACACAGTGCATCCACTCCCGGCATTGCCGATCTGGATTCCTGTTGTAAAAACGGGATCGCCTCCCTCAGCCAGTTATATTCCACGCTATGGTTCACTGGTGCTACAAACAGCGTTTCCGGCAAAGACGTTAAAAAATAACGCGCCGAATGTTGCAGCCGAAGAGTGCCACAGACAATATAGGTCGATTCATTATCGACATGACTCAGGCGATGAGCTGAATTTTGTGGTAGCAGGACCACATTTCCCGGGCGTAATGTAAAAATCTCTCCCGTCGGCATTTCCAGCTTCGCCGCTCCTTGCGTTAACGCATGCCAACGAATAACCGACAATTCCCCGGCACCATGTGGAAGTTGCCAGTCACTTCCTAACACGCAATTCTTATCGATCGTTCCTTGTGGAGCGTTAAGCATCAACAAACGGCTAAGAGCATCCATATCAGACTCCTGAGTGGTTTTTTGATTACAAACACCAACAATCTTAGTCAATAATTAATCTAATACCATCAAATAGTTAATCATGATTTTTGTTTTGTGATTCTGATTAAGAAAAAGAAAATACCAGACGATAAGACAAAATATCAAGCGTTGTGAAGAAATGTTATTTGCTCTTTTGCGTCTATAGTCATGATGTCAAATGAACGCGTTTCGACAGGAAATCATCATGAATAAATATCAGGCAGTTATTATTGGTTTTGGCAAGGCTGGAAAAACATTAGCCGTCACGCTGGCAAAAGCAGGTTGGCGTGTGGCTCTCATCGAACAATCAAATGCAATGTATGGCGGGACCTGTATTAATATCGGCTGCATCCCAACCAAAACATTGGTTCATGACGCACAGCAGCACACAGATTTTGTCCGTGCCATACAGCGTAAAAATGAAGTGGTTAATTTTTTACGTAATAAGAATTTTCATAATCTTGCGGATATGCCCAATATCGACGTGATCGACGGCCAGGCGGAGTTTATCAATAATCATAGCCTGCGTGTTCATCGGCCTGAGGGAAATCTGGAAATTCATGGCGAGAAAATTTTTATTAATACCGGTGCACAAACCGTGGTTCCGCCAATTCCTGGAATTACCACAACGCCAGGAGTATATGACAGCACCGGATTACTTAATCTAAAAGAATTGCCTGGGCATTTAGGTATTTTGGGCGGCGGATATATTGGCGTTGAGTTCGCCTCTATGTTCGCTAATTTTGGCAGCAAGGTAACCATTTTAGAAGCAGCTTCGCTGTTTTTGCCTCGGGAAGATCGGGATATTGCTGATAATATCGCGACGATTTTACGCGATCAGGGCGTCGATATAATCCTCAATGCCCATGTGGAGCGAATCAGTCACCATGAAAATCAAGTGCAAGTGCATAGCGAGCACGCCCAACTGGCGGTGGATGCACTGTTAATAGCTTCCGGTCGTCAACCGGCTACCGCTTCGTTACATCCAGAAAATGCAGGTATCGCAGTAAACGAGCGCGGGGCAATTGTCGTTGACAAGCGATTACATACCACCGCAGACAATATTTGGGCGATGGGAGATGTTACCGGCGGGCTGCAATTTACTTACATATCACTGGATGATTACCGCATTGTACGTGATGAGTTACTGGGTGAAGGCAAACGTAGTACTGATGATCGGAAAAATGTGCCTTATTCCGTATTTATGACACCGCCCCTGTCCAGGGTTGGTATGACAGAAGAACAAGCCAAAGAGAGTGGTGCTGATATTCAGGTGGTGATATTGCCTGTAGCTGCAATTCCGCGCGCAAGAGTGATGAACGATACCCGTGGGGTATTAAAAGCGATTGTTGATAATAAAACCCAACGTATATTAGGGGCATCACTGCTGTGTGTTGACTCCCACGAGATGATTAATATAGTGAAAATGGTGATGGATGCCGGGCTGCCTTATAGCATATTACGCGATCAGATATTTACTCATCCGTCGATGAGCGAATCACTCAATGATCTATTTTCATTAGTCAAATAAACTCAAAATCAGACGCCAGAACAAATATTCTGGCGTCTCAGAGAAAAGAATCTTATTAATTCTCTGTTACTCTATAACTTCTTAATCACTTCATTGATGGTATTTTATATGTTTAAAAAATCTGTTTTATTTGCAACACTATTATCTGGCGTTATGGCATTTTCCACCAATGCAGATGATAAAATAATTCTGAAACATATCAGCGTCTCGTCAGTATCAGCATCACCGACAGTTCTGGAGGATGCCATTGCTGATATGGCCAGAAAATATAATGCTTCATCCTGGAAAGTCACATCGATGCGAATTGATAATAATTCAACCGCAACAGCAGTATTGTATAGATAAGGATGTTTACAATGGAGAAATACCTGCACCTGTTAAGTCGGGGAGATAAAATTGGCCTGACATTGATTCGTCTGAGTATTGCGATTGTTTTTATGTGGATTGGGTTATTAAAGTTTGTCCCTTACGAGGCAGACAGCATTACACCATTCGTCGCAAACAGTCCACTAATGTCGTTCTTTTATGAACACCCGGAAGACTATAAACAGTATCTGACTCACGAAGGCGAATACAAACCAGAAGCAAGGGCATGGCAAACGGCCAATAATACCTATGGTTTTTCCAACGGTCTTGGCGTCGTGGAGGTGATTATTGCTCTGCTGGTTTTGGCTAATCCTGTCAATCGCTGGTTAGGTTTATTGGGAGGGCTGATGGCATTTACCACACCGTTGGTAACACTCTCATTTTTAATCACCACCCCGGAGGCATGGGTACCCGCATTGGGTGACGCTCATCATGGTTTCCCTTATTTATCCGGTGCTGGTCGCCTGGTATTGAAAGATACTCTGATGCTGGCAGGTGCTGTCATGATAATGGCAGATTCGGCGCGGGAAATTCTTAAACAACGCAGTAATGAATCCAGTTCAACGTTAAAAACTGAATATTGATAATCCGAACACTGTCTGTTGTTCACTTTTTCAGGCGTCAGGCCCCCTTTCTGATGATGAAGCCTGACGCCATATTACCGGAGATATGACAGAGTGAAGATCAATATCACTCCCCTGTTAAAAGATTCTTGTCGTCTCAGGTAAAATAAGTGATTAATATCAATCATGTATTTTTACAGCAAGACAACCACGAACAAACTCAGGATTAAAATGTTTTACCGATTCCCCAACATAACCCAAATCAAGCGAACTAATTTGCGCCATTTCTTTCTCTGTCAGTGAGAAATCCCAAATAGCAAAATTTTCTTCGATACGCTGTTGATGTGTCGATTTCGGAATAACGACCACTCCCCGTTGAATATTCCAACGCAGAATGACCTGAGAAATCGATTTTTGATGGGCATCTGCAATACTCTGAAGCAGATTATTTTCAAAGGGTTTATGTCGTCCACCACCTAACGGAGCCCATGCTTCAGGCTGCACGTTATAATACTTCATGGTTGCCAGCGCCTCTGGTTGGGCAAAATAGGGATGCAACTCGACCTGGTTGACCATCGGTTTAACTCTTACCGTTTCACAAAAGTTCGCCAGAACATGAGGGTAGAAATTGGAAACCCCAATCGCTTTTAATTTGCCCTCTTCATAGGCATCTTCGAGTGCACGCCACGCACTGAAATAATCGCGCATGGCCTGGTGCAATAAAAAGAGATCGAAGTATTCCAGTCCCGATTTTTTTAATGATGCTTCAATACCTGCTGCTGCAATATCCTGATTCAACATATCCTGCACCCACAATTTAGACGTTATAAATAACTCTTCTCGGGTACATAAACCTTCAGATATGGCTTCACGAACGGCTTCACCGACGGCATCTTCATTACCGTATACCGCTGCAGTGTCGATGAGTCGATAACCCGTGCGGATAGCATTCAACACTGACTGTTTGCACACGTCTTTATCGGTAACCTGAAAAACACCAAATCCCATCATCGGCATTTTCAGATTGTTACTTAATACGGAAAATTCCACTGTCAGTCCCTCCATTAGGTATGAACAATGAGTCTACGTTAAAACGTAACCTCAAATTAGTATGTGGATTTTGATATCACTTATGCAAAAAATTCATTAATAATGTAGGACTGAAACCTCTCTATTTTTGGGGCAATGAAGCAGACGCTATCAGTGCTTTTGCCTTGGGACTTGCTATTTTTGATACACTTAGGGCCCAGGACATAACGAAAATGTGCGATATGACAAAGAATTAACGGAGAATGTGATGATCAGGCAGAAGATTCTACAGCAGCTCCTGGAGTGGATTGAGTGCAATCTTGAGCACCCTATTTCAATCGAAGATATCGCACAGAAATCTGGCTACAGCAGGCGCAACATCCAGCTTCTGTTCCGAAATTTCATGCATGTGCCTTTAGGAGAATACATTCGCAAACGAAGGCTTTGTCGTGCCGCCATTCTTGTCCGACTCACCGCGAAATCTATGCTTGATATTGCACTCTCTTTGCATTTTGACTCACAGCAGTCATTCAGCCGCGAATTTAAAAAGTTATTCGGCTGCTCTCCCCGTGAATACCGCCACCGTGATTATTGGGATCTCGCAAATATCTTCCCTTCTTTTTTAATACGTCAACAGCAAAAGACGGAGTGTAGATTAGTCAACTTTCCTGAGACACCTATTTTTGGCGATTCATTTAAATATGACATTGAAGTGTCGAATAAATCACCGGATGAAGAAGTCGAACTGCGACGTCATCATTTAGCCAGATGTATGAAGAGTTTTAAGACGGATATCTATTTCGTCTCCACATTCGAACCGTCAACAAAATCGGTCGATTTGCTCACAGTTGAAACTTTTGCCGGTACGGTATGCAAACAAACCGATTCAGAGATGTCGAAAGAGTGGACAATTAACCGAGGACTGTATGCCTCTTTCCGCTATGAAGGTGAGTGGGAGCACTACCCTGAATGGGCGCGAAACCTCTATCTGATGGAATTACCTGCCAGGGGGTTAGCCAGAGTGAACGGCAGTGATATTGAGCGATTTTATTACAATGAAAACTTCGTCGAAATTGATAGCAATAACATTGTTTGCGAAATTTTTATCCCCGTTCGCCCGGTTTAGCTGTAGCGATGTTTACATGAATTTATAACGAGACTACTGTCAGGCAATTCAATAAATAATGGCGTTGAAGATGTCAACGCCATTATTGTTTATTAGAATGTTACTTTCATATTCTTAATATTACTTCATCGCCTCCTCGCCCTTTGCCGTATCGGCATCCACCGCGGTTATGGTCACCGTCACTGGCTTCATTTCGTACCCGCCATAGGTCAGGGCGTTAAATGTGAACGTATAGACACCAGGCTTGCTGGTACTAAATGTACGCGTGATTTTTCCGCTCACGAAATGGTCATTTTTCGACGGCAGGAATTGATAATCCTTCTCCGTCACTCCTTCCGGAGCCTCAATGTCGACCCACACATTCCCCCCAACAGGGTTATTTGCCGAGAACAGGGTAACCTCCAGCTTCGCAGTCGATTTCCCATCCGCCACCAGCGATTGCACATCAGATGATGCGGTGAGCTCCGCGTTTTTATCATCCGCGACGAATTTAGATTCGGCAGTTTTCGTTGATACCTGACCGTTGGTCTGACTCACTTGCGCCTTGAGTGTGTATGTCGCCGCAACAGTAGTGGTAGCGGTGAAAATAGCCTGCCCTTGCTCATTCGTTGTCGCAGTGCCATTCGGTTCCAGGTTTAACGAAGCCGGGCTGGCAGTCAGCGTCACGTCGCTATCTTTCAACAGGTTGTTATTGGCATCAGTCACCGTAACTTTATACGTCTGTTTGGCTTTGCCGTCCGCCAGTGCATAGTTGCCAATCACCTCAATACCGGAGACGGTTGCGGTAGCCTTATCGGCTACAAACGTTATAGTCTGCGCATCTGAAGGCTGGTCATTTCCTGCCGACGCCGTGATCTCATAGGTTCCGGCAGTCACGGAAACCACCTGCAACTCTGCTTTCCCCTCATCGTTGGCTTTCACCCAGACATTATCGCCAGTAAGCGGCTTGACACCCCGGGGCAGATTAAAGGTCACCAGAGTGCCTGGAACAGGGTTACCGTTTTTATCCTCAACGGTCGCCGTCAGCGTAAAGGCATCTTTGCCGTTTGCCACTTTTTGAACGGCGGTGTCTACCTGCAGGTTTGCCTGACCGGTGCTGGCATCCGCGTTGAATTTCACCGTGACCGTCTTCTGAGAGTTTTTCACCGCGGCCGCGATTTCAAGTTCCCCTGCAACGGTTGATATCAACTCAATATCCGCCTTACCTGCCGCATTGGTTGTTACTGTATTCCCCGTCTTGCTAGTCACACCCTGCGGTAAAGTCAGCGTAACTTCTTGCCCCTGCAACGGGTTACCATAGCTGTCCACGACGGTCAGGGTTACCTGGTTAGCAGACTGTCCATTTGCCAGTTGGTTATTCACCTTCACCGCCATATCACTGATCACTGCCCGGGAAGCGTCGCCTGCAACATTCAGCACCAGTGGCTGAGCAACGGCATTTTGGCCGTTCACTCGCGGCATCACAGACAACTGACCTGCAGCCGATCCCAGCGTTAAGGTCGCCACGTAGACCCCATTACTTTGCTCTGTCCAGCTTCCTGCTGAAGGTCGCGCTGATCCCGTGCTGGCGGCACCGCTAAACACTGGTGCATCTGGCTTCAGCCCGGTGACCGGGTTCCCGTACGCATCCTTCACGGTGAAGGTGAGTTCCGTCGTCGTTTTAACCGTTGGAGTCTTATTGTCCGCAACAAGCGTAGAGTTCGCTGATGACATCTCTCCGGCGATGACCGTCAACTGCGCGGCTTCGGTGGCTGCTGGCTGGCCGTTGAAGAGAGGCATGACACGAAGCTCGCCCGTCTTTCCGCCTGTGGTCAACGTAGCAACATAGGAACCGTCACCTTTTTCGGTCCAACTGGAAATGGTCGCCCCTTCAGAGGCGGTCCCCGTCAAACTTGCCGACAACGAAAGACCACTGATAGCGTTGCCATGCGCATCTTTTGCAATAAGCGTTACGGTTGTGCTTTCACCGGCTTTTACGTGATCTTCTGCGACAGAGACTTTCGACTGGTTTGAAGATAATGCATCAGCCACCACGGTTACTTTTGCCGCATTTGCTGCCGCATCCTGTCCATTTAGCTTCGGCATAACTTCTAATTCACCCGCCGTAGAGCCGAGAGTAATCTGCGCAGTCCACGTCCCATCACCATTATTTGTCCAGCCAGATGCCGTAGAACCAGCAGCTGCTGCGCCCGATAATGACGGTGCATCCGGATTGAGGCCTGTTACAGGGTTGTCATTGGCATCTTTTGCCGTCCAGATTGCCGTAACTGTACCGCCGACCACCGGTTTATCCGGATTCAGGGTGATGGACGAATGTGCTGCATCAAGCGGCCCGGCAACAAACTTCAGCGTTTGTTGTAATGTGCCCAGCTGATACTGCTCGCTGAAGGCACGCACAACAACGTTTCCGGCACGGGTCGAAGAAACCGTGGCGCTGTAAACCCCTGGTTTTATTTCCGAAATGGCACCAACGGTTACACCATTAGTGTCTTGCGGAACAAGTCGCAGGCGGCTGGCTTCTCCCGTCACCGGATTACCCTCGGAGTCCACCGCTGTCAGTGTCAGCGTGTAGGCTTGCTGACCATCAGCAACCACGTCACCTGATGGCTCGTTAGCGCTCAGGGTGGAGTTTGCCACATCCATCATCGTGGCCCGCAGTTCTGCAGTGACGGTTTTGCTCATGCCATCAACGCTAACAGTAATCGTTGCCTCACCTGACTGCGTGCCGGTAGTAAAGACAGACTGATACACCCCTGCTTCAGTTTCGGTGAACTCACCCAGTGTTGGCTTTGCCTGTGATTTAGTGGCCTTCAGGGTACGAGTCACAATATTTCCAGCCGGTTTGAAGGTTAGTTCAGTCTTGATCTGATCTTTCATGCCCGTGACTGGCTGGCCCTCGGCGTCGCGCAGAGACAGCACCAGCGGCTTTTGCTCATTACCGTTAGCAAGCATTTGAATACGGCTCTGACCGTCAAGCGTTAACGCCGTACGATCGGCGCTCATACCAGCTCCGCTAATAACCACTTCTGTCTGCACACGTTTCGAGGCATTGCCTTTGTTATCGTAGGCAATCGCTGAAACCGCATAATAATTGTCTTTGCCTGGACGATAAGCCGGGAGCGTTACTTGCCACTGACTACCCTGACCGGTAATTTTGCCACCTTCAGCCAGTAATGACGGCGCTTCCCACTGCACATTTTTCAGTCCGTGAGTTGCTTTGCTGACCACAAGTCCCAGGGAAAGTGTCTGACCGCCCTTACCTTCAATCCGCTCAGGCAGAGCAATACGGATCACTTCAGATTTGCGATACTCAAGAACGATATTGTTATTACGCTCAACCAGGTCATAGCGGCTGCCTGCCAGCATTCGACGCTCGCGAATGCTGTCTGTATCGAGTTGTTTTTCCAGAGGTTCGCCAATCCGATAATTAACTTCCAGGCCAAAGCGAGTGTCATTCTCACCACTCTTGCCCTGCTTATGCCCGGCACTCAGGGTCAGAAGAGGCACTGGCGTGTAATTCACTTCAGCGGTAATCGCATGTGGATCTTTCTGGCGTTTATCTTTACCAAACAGCCCGACTTCATCGCCATAATACTGTTCATACATCAGGCTTGCGCCAAGCTGCGGCCAGGCAGGTAAATAGCCCTCAGCACGAATATCCCAGCCATTCGCCGGGCGTTCCTGATAATCCTCAACATCCGGCGATTTTTTCCAGCCAGAAGCCCGGATATAACCATTGGCGCTCAATTTCAAATAATCACGCCAGTATTCCGCACCAACACCAATGCGGGTATGACTACGGGATAAATCATGGTCGATAAAGGTGTTCACCCCCGCCATCCAGTCATTTCCTGAAAAATGACGCCAGCCAAAACCAATATTTGACTGAGTACGATCGTCGGTACGATGTATTGCTCCCTGAGTGAACAACATATTTGTCGGCGTATCATAAATCGGATAAAGCATTTCCAGCGAAGAATCCTTCAGCGAGAATTCTTTATCGACATTCAGTTTGACGCGCGCAGTACCATATTTCCCGAGCCACTCCTGTATTTCCTGGTTAGCTTTAGCTGTGGCCATTCCGGTAATAAAGTTACGTGTCGCATCGCTATCTGGCTGACTGCTTAAAAATGTCCCGGCATTTGCGGCAAACGACGCGACATTTTTCTCCACATTATTATCAGCAGCTACTGTGGTATTTTCCATGCTCAAACGTGGCTGAACCGCATGCTGCGCGCGTGCTGCCATTACTGGGGTAAAGGTGACAGCGAGTGGGAAAAGAACCTGAACAGAGATATTTGCCCACGCCACGCAGCGGGCCAGAACTGAATAACGAAATCGTGGTTGTTTATGACCTGTTTTATAACGTGACATTGAGATAATTTCCTGATGAACGAATTAACGAACATAGGCAGACACAAATAATGGCGTCTGCTTGTCAGAAAAACCGGGGATTTCCCGGTTTCCTTTTCCGCAGAAAAGGAAATACCTTTATGTAAGAAAGTACACCGCCACCTAATATATCCAGTGTCTGTAGCCACTCATCAGGTGGTTGGGCGCGGGATTATATTTTTATTTATGGGTAAAAATTTAGCTTTTTGTGCAAGTTATTAAATAGATACTTAAGTTATATTTCTTACTCTGCGGGCAGTGAATAATTCATTATTAAGAGTGAATAATAATGACCTGTCTTTAATTAATCGCTATTGGGAATACGTCGAAGTAGGTATATACACCAGGATAAACCAATATATTTTTTATGGATATTCATTTTTCTTCATCAGACTGTGAATTGCAGGGATATCGAACTTGCACGACTCATCGCAACACTCAAGCAGATTTATGAATTTCGTTCATAACCCCTGACAAATCCTGCCGTCTAATCGAGCTCTTCCCTTTACGTTATGCTTCTCATGAACGATAACGGAAGGATAACACCATGCAAAAAGTAAAACTGAACAACGGTATTGAAATGCCCCTGTTGGGCTTTGGTGTATTTCAGATGACCGATGCCGCCGAATGCGAAAGAGCGGTCATTGACGCTATTAACATCGGTTATCGACTGATTGACACCGCCGCCTCCTATCAAAATGAAACCCAGGTCGGGAACGCACTGAAACGAAGCGGTATCGCCCGTAACGAACTCTTTGTCACCACAAAACTCTGGTTGCAGGATACCAGTTACGAAGGGGCCAAAGCCCAGTTCGAACGCTCTCTGAATCGACTGCAACTTGATTACGTTGACCTGTATTTGATTCACCAGCCATACGGCGATGTCCACGGAGCCTGGCGTGCCATGGAAGAGCTGCAACAGGCCGGTAAAATTCGCGCTATTGGCGTCAGTAACTTCCATCCTGACCGACTGGCAGACCTTATCGCTTTTAATAACGTCGTTCCGGCGGTAAACCAGGTTGAAGTTAACCCTTTCAATCAGCAGCTACAGGCCGTTCCCTGGATGCAAAGTCGTGGCATTCAGCCAGAAGCCTGGGCACCGTTTGCGGAAGGGAAAAATGGTCTGTTCCAGCATCCTGTTCTCACGGCAATTGGCGAGAAGTATGGCAAAAGCGTGGGCCAGGTTGTTCTGCGCTGGATCTACCAACGAGGCATTGTTTCACTGGCAAAATCAGTGCGAAAAGAACGCATGGAAGAGAACATCAACATTCTCGATTTTGAACTCAGCCCTGAAGATATGCTGCAAATTACCGCCCTGGATACCGCAACCAGCGCGTTCTTCTCTCACCGCGATCCCGCAATGGTGGAATGGCTGACTGGCCGCAAACTTGATGTTTAAGCCGCGATAAAAGAGGTATTCATTCAATGCAAAAACGTTATCTGGGTAAATCCGGACTCGAAGTCTCCGCCCTTGGGCTCGGTTGCATGGGCTTAAGCCACGGCTACGGCCCGGCGACCGATACCCGTCAGGCTATCGAACTTATTCGTGCTGCGGTTGAACGTGGCGTCACCTTCTTCGATACCGCCGAAGTGTATGGTCCGTATCTGAATGAAGAAGTGGTCGGCGAAGCCTTAAAACCGTTTCGTGACCGCGTGGTAATTGCCACTAAATTCGGTTTTACCTTCGGCGATGATAATAAGCAGCAGATTTTAAACAGCCGTCCGGAACATATCCGTGAAGCCGTTGAAGGATCATTACGTCGTCTGAAAACAGATGTTATTGACCTGCTGTATCAACACCGTGTTGATCCGGATGTTCCTATTGAGGATGTTGCAGGAACGGTGAAAGACCTCATCGCAGAAGGTAAGGTCAAACATTTCGGCCTGTCGGAAGCGGGAGCACAAACCATTCGTCGTGCACATGCGGTACAACCTGTCACCGCCCTGCAAAGCGAATATTCCATGTGGTGGCGTGAGCCTGAACAGGAAATTCTGCCGTTACTGGAGGAACTGGGAATTGGTTTTGTCCCCTTCAGCCCACTAGGTAAAGGTTTCCTGACAGGGGCGATTAAGCCGGGAACCACTTTCGGCAAAGATGATTACCGCAGCACCGTACCGCGTTTCGCAGCACAAGCCATTGAAGCCAATGAAAAACTGGTCACCTTGTTAGGTGAACTGGCTGCGGAGAAAGGGGTAACGTCTGCACAAATCGCACTGGCATGGCTATTAGCACAAAAGCCGTGGATTGTTCCCATCCCTGGCACCACTAAACTGAACCGGCTGGAAGAAAACCTGGCCGCTGCTGACATTGTTCTTTCGCAGAAAGATACGCAGCAGATAACCGAGGCGCTGGAAACAATTAAAATCGTCGGTGAACGTTACTCGCCTGAACATCAGGCACGCGTAGGCCGCTAATACCCAAACGGGTCCAGGATAAAGGACCCGTTATTCGGTGTAGCGAAGCGCATCGATCAACAGCGCAAAAGCTGGCGGATGCTGCTTGCGGCTGGGGTAGTAAAGATAATATCCGGGAAAAGTTGGACACCACTCCTGTAACACCTGAATAAGCTTGCCTGACTTTATATACTCCTGAACCATGTCTTCAGGGACACAAGCGATCCCAAACCCTGATAACGCGGCATCAATTCTTTCTGGCAATGGACTACACGTCAGCTGCCCATCAACCTTAACGCGAAGAGGTTTCCCTTCTCGCTCGAACTCCCAGTGGTAAAGCCCACCGGCAGTTGGCAAACGCATGTTGATGCAGCGATGATTTTGTAGCTCGTGAGGCGTTTCAGGCGCAGGGTTTGCAGCAAAATACGCCGGAGCTCCCACCACAGCCATCCGCATATCTGGTCCAATCCTGACTGCAACCATATCTTTATCAACATTTTCACCCAGTCGTATCCCGGCATCAAAACGGCCTTCAACAATATCGACAAAACCGTTATCCACCACCAGTTCGACATTGATTTCGGGATACTCTCTGAGAAAAGGTTTTAGCTTCGGCCAAACCAGACTTCGCGCGGCATGTTCCCCGGCAGATAAACGAATATTCCCGGAGGGCGTGCCGTTCAGTTGAATAAGTGACTCCAGTTCCTGTTCAAGCTCGTCAATACGCGGTTCAAGGCAGGCAATGATTCTCTCCCCCGCTTCTGTGGGAGCCACACTGCGGGTAGTCCGTGTCAGGAGGCGGATGTTGAGCCTTTCCTCCAGAGCCTTCATTGCATGGCTAAGTGCAGACTGAGAGACGCCGAGTTTGCCCGCTGCTTTGGTAAAACTTCGCTCTCTTGCCACCACAAGAAAGATTTGCAGTTCGTTGAAGTTTTCTTTGAGCATTGGCGATTTCCTTGTAGAAGCATCCTCTTCACAGACACTCATGAAGGGGGGAGCATAGATGCTATTATTTTAACCACATTACCGGTGATAATGATAATTGATATTATGGCCGTATAGAAAATAAGTATTAATTATCAGAAAGTTTATTATGTAAACGCGTCCTAATGATTACGTTATTCCTCTTACCGATATTCGCCCAGAGCAACCATCAATTACACATATCATCAATTTTCGAGTTTTACTCTTTTCTCCACCATAAAATCAATAAAAGCACGAACTTTAGAGGGCATTCTCACCCGTGATGAAACATAAATATAAAATCCAGGAAATGAAACAGCCCAATCCTCAAGAATCGGCTGTAACTTGCCCGCATTGATATGTTCAGCGATTGCAAAATCCAGATGTTGAATGATACCCGTTCCATTCAGCGCCATTCGTATCATGCTTTCGTCATCATTAGAAATATACTTACCTGAAACCTCTATTTCGAACTCTTCATTACCCCCCGCAACATTAGAAAACTCCCATGCAGAGAGTGCACCACTACTTTTATGCCGCAACCGAAGGCAATTATGGTTACTCAGTTCCTGAGGCGTTTCAGGAATACCGTGCTCTTTTAAATAATCTGGCGATGCCACAGTAACCAGTTTAATAAGCGGAGAAACAGGAATGGCAGTCATATGCTCATCCAGTCCTTGCTCAAGACGTATGCCCACATCACAGCCGTCCGCAATAATGTTAGATAAACCGTCATCCATAATGAGTTCTATCTTTGTTTTGGGGTAACGAGTAAGAAACTCGCCAATATGAGGCTCAACAAGCATCCGTGCTGCAACACGGGAGGAATTTATTCTCAACAGGCCTGTAGGTTCAAGTTGGGTATCACCAACATCTTTCAAAGCATCATCAATTTGCCCCAAAGCCGACACCAGCACTTCATACAGACGCTGTCCTTCCTCAGTAAGCGACATATTGCGGGTCGTACGGTATATCAGCTTGGTGTTAAGACGTTCCTCAAGAGATTTTAAATTCTGGGACAATGCGGCCCGCGTAATACCCATTTCAGAAGCGGCTCTGGAAAAACTGCCGGCACGAACAATCAGCGCAAACCAGGCAAGAGAAGGCAAAATTGAAGGCTCTATTTTCATCATTGTAAACCTTAACTTAACACTGTGATAGATATTAGACCATTGATGATAACCAATACAAGTCATACTATTACGCCGTTCTCGACATGAACACGAATGCCAGTTGCGGATAATAGAAATGATATTTAAATCTGTTTAGGCAATTCCCCGGAGCTTGAAATGAAAACTGTTTCGATAAAACATACTTACTGGGATATAGCTGCTGATATCTATTTCCCTGACGATTTTAATAGTGAAAAAAAGTATCCTGCCATTATCAGCGCCCATCCAATTGGAAGCTGCAAAGAACAAACATCGGGTAGTGTGTATGGTGCCGCCCTGGCAAAAGCTGGCTTTATCGTCATTGCTTTTGATGCCAGTTTTCAGGGAAGCAGCGGTGGAGAACCGCGTTATCTGGAAGATCCAACAATGCGAGTAAAAGACTTCAGCATTGTCGTTGATTACCTTACCACCTTACCTTACGTTGATGCCGGGCGTATTGGTGTACTGGGTATTTGTGGTGGAGGTGGATATGCCATTAATGCCGCAATGACAGAACGTCGAATTAAAGCTATTGGTACTGTCACGGGTGCAAACTACGGGCGTCTTATGCGTGAGGGATTTACAGCGTTTAATCCTATCGGAGCACTCGAAGCAATGGCGCAACAAAGAACAGACGAAGCTAACGGCGCAAAACTTCGCGTAGATGATTTACTCCCCTCTTCTCCGGATGCAGCTCTTGAAGCGGGATTAACAGAAATAGACCTTTTTGAAGCCACAGAATATTATCGTTCGCCACGAGGCTGTGCACCTAATGGGGTAAATCGTTCGCTATTCTCACATCAGACTGTTGCCGTGGGTTGGGATGCATTTCATCTTGCAGAAGTCCTGTTAACTCAACCAATAATGGTTGTGGTGGGCGATAGAGTGGGCGCATTTGGTGCCTACCGTGACGGCTGCGAAATTATTGGCCGCGCTGCCTCAAAACATAAAGAGCTGGTCGTGGTTGAAGGTTATTCACATTACGACCTGTATGATAAGCCAGAACCTGTGAAACAGGCACTCGATAAATTAATTCCTTTTTATAAAACACATTTGTAATAATCTTACAGGGAGATTCCTTATCTCCCTGACATTTATCCTTTATTGACTACACAACAATAATAAAATTACTCAAAAAGAAATTTCATTAAAGAAACAAAAAAGCAGCAACTCAATTATTAAGATTATTAGAAACCCTTTGAAGGAATTATAAATAAAGCCATAAACCTTGGTTCCAAAGCTGGCAACAACTAACCAGTTAAAACATACGCATCAAAATCAGATAAACATTTGAGGTATTGTTATGACAAATAAACACCCATCATTGTTTTCTCCTTTTATGCTGACAGAAAAAATAAAGCTACGTAATCGTATCGTTATGGCTCCTATGACGACCTGGTCAGCGAATCCTGATGGAACCATCTCTGAGCAAGAACTCGAATTTTATAAACGTCGCTCACAAAATGTTGGTTTAGTAATAACAGGATGTACCTATGTCACGCCAAGCGGCATTGGGTTTACTCATGAATTTGCCGCGTATGACGACCGTTTCATTAACAGCCTTGAAAAGTTAGCAGCGGCAGCCAAAAGTGGCGGTGCTCCGGCTATTTTGCAGATTTTCCACGCCGGTAATAAAGCCATCCCGGAGCTTGTACCAAATAACGATGTTATTAGTGCCAGCGCATCAAGCGTAAAATCTGGTGACTTTATGAAGAGAGTGGTAAAAAGCAGGGAAATGACTGAAAACGAAATTCAGGAAACCATTAGAGCATTCGGAGATGTCACAAAAAGGGCGATTAAAGCAGGTTTTGATGGCATTGAACTTCATGGTGCGCACGGATTCCTTCTACAGAATTTCTTCTCCCCTCTATTTAACCAGCGTAATGACCGATGGGGAGGAGATCTCGAAGGACGTATGCGCTTCCCGCTGGCCGTATTACAGGAAGTAAAAAATGTAGTCTATGAATATGCGACAAAGCCCTTTGCCATCGGTTACAGAATATCTCCTGAAGAATCTGCAACAGGGGGGCTGCGGATAGAGGATACTTATAAACTCCTTGATCGGCTCATTTCATCCGGTATTTCGTATATACATACCTCGCTGGTCAGTATTAACGATAGCTACCCTGTTGAGTCGCCAAATGGCCCCCGAACTATTGAATTGATTTTAAATCATATTGCAGGCAGAGTGCCGGTAATCGCCGCAGGTAAAATACGCACACCGTCTCAGGCTCAAGAAGCAATTTCCACTGGCCTGCCACTTGTTGCGATCGGTAAAGGGCTGGTGATAAATCCAGAATGGGTGACTTTAGCTGAATCAGGTAGAAGCCATGAAATTCAAACAACCCTTAATCCACAACTTGTTCCTGAATTAACCATTCCGGATAAACTATGGGATCAAATTCAGGCATCGAAAGGAACTGGCTGGTTTCCGTTAATGGATTAAATATCTATTACTCTCCCGAGAGTAAAACTATCAAACCAATGAGTAACCGATACAGCCTCGCAAATTCTTTCAGATAATTAACCCGTCACTGCGGCACGTTCTCTCATAAGGCGTGCCTGCTGTGTAATCCAGTATGTATCCGGCATAGTTGACGGTTTAATAGAACTCAATTCCTCTCCCAGGTCACCAACAACGATATCTTGTATAACACCCCAGGAGATACGACATTATGATGAGATGCGATATGCTCCTCAGCGCTAATCAACGCCAGGACTGGGCCTGTCTTGAGATCAGACTCATTCCCGGAACTGACTTCAGGCGACATATATCAATGACGTTGGGGCAATAAAAGATAGTTGATGTAATACATCTATTCAAATTTGTGATACATGTCAAAAAATTGGTTGACCAAACTCGTTATTTATATAAGGGCACTTACGAAGTGCACTCTTTTTTAAAGCGAGGAAGTACCAATGAAAGAGAATAAAGTACAACAAATCAGTCATAAACTGATTAATATCGTTGTTTTTGTCGCAATTGTAGAATACGCCTATTTATTTTTCCATTTCTATTAATAACGGCAATAAACTGTTCACTTCAGTGATATTTAAAATATGCATCCTCTCCCTTTTTGTAAGTAATTATTATATCCGTGGGAGAGGAATACACGCTGTCAGGTAATCAATCATACTGCGATAAATCATCGGCCAGTAAAGTGGAGATAACCTCCATTCTCGAAAAATCCATACTCTCAGCGAAACCATCATCAATCACTCATCCAGGCGTTTATGGGAGCGTCAGCCAATGGCTGTTAACAATGCCAGACTTCCCCGTTGAGGAAATTCCACATACCACAAATGGTCACAGGGATTGGGTGTTGAAATGATCCGGATGAGCATGTATCTTTACGGTTATGTTATAACATAACAGGTAAAAATGATGAAACCCAATATCCATCCTGAGTATCGTACTGTGGTGTTCCATGACACCAGTGTTGATGAGTACTTTAAAATCGGCTCGACTATCAAAACAGACCGTGAGATTGAGCTGGATGGCGTAACGTATCCGTACGTGACAATTGATGTCTCTTCTAAATCGCACCCGTTCTATACAGGGAAGCTGAGAACAGTGGCATCAGAAGGAAATGTTGCACGATTCACCCAACGTTTTGGTCGTTTTGTTAGCACGAAAAAGGGGGCATGATGAAAGTCCTTAACTCTCTGCGTACCGCAAAAGAACGCCATCCAGACTGTCAGATTGTGAAGCGAAAAGGACGGCTATATGTGATTTGTAAATCTAATCCACGTTTTAAGGCCGTTCAGGGTCGTAAGAAAAAACGTTGATTCAAAATTCGACGAATTAACGATATTTGTCTGATTAATAATCAGACCGGATTAATGTTGGTGTATTTATTACACCAGCATTAATTTTCCTGGGGATGTATCTTCCTGTTCATTTAAGGTCAACTGCCTGACGTTTCTCTCCGAATATTCCATTATATTAATGTTGACTTGTTGACCAGGTGCGCCCTGTATGCTGGCATCAACTCTCTTTTAGACTGAACACGCCACTCAGTTTCCTCCCTTTGCGACGCAGCCTGCATTTACACTCAAACGGTTAAGATGATAAATGTGGTAAATCTGTTGGTACTGACATAAAAACGTTTACGCCACAGGAACGGCCTGATCCACCGGTAACCCCATCGCCGACGTTCGAGTGCCAGTTAGAGTAACGCGCACAGATGACTGAATGCAGTGCCCTGGCAAAGAGGCCATCGTTCCTGTGACAACTGGCAGTCTTCGTTTAACTTCACTTAATTTGGCTCTTAGGGGGCTTACCGGACAGATGACGTACTTACACCTGTTTAATTTTTCATCACTTATTGGAATGAACACCCATAACCATTTTGTGCGGCATGTTAATCCATTAAAACACTTTACTGATTGGCAAATCATCTTTAATTATGACTCATTATAGTTTTATATTCTATTTCTTATCATTTAAACTTGTTTTTTTACTAGTCCATTACACAACACATTAAGACTATTCCTAACACCTCAGGGCAAAGTTCCTGGCTAATATAAAATGCAAGTAAGAATTGAACGTTATATTGCCAATAACCTTATGAAACTGAATGTCTTTTTCTTCTTATCAAAAAAGCAATATTTTCATTTTTTGTAAATATTGACTTAACCATGGAATTCCTTTTCTGTTCACATATTGACACTCATCAGGAAAAAAACATAAATTTAAGCCCAATCGAAAATAATTAAAACTTAATCTCGTTTAACCTATATTGATATGTGCTACGTATCTTATTTACTTCCGATTTACTAAAGAAACTGAATGTACCTGTAAAAATTACAGGTTTGGAAAGTAGTGACATGGCAAAATGATTACAGCAGGGACTATGAGGTTAAAAACCATATGGAATGTCAAAACCGTTCTGATAAATACATCTGGTCTCCCCATGACGCCTACTTCTATAAAGGACTATCTGAACTGATTGTGGATATCGACAGATTAATTTATCTATCGCTGGAGAAAATCAGAAAAGATTTCGTGTTTATCAATCTCAATACGGATTCTTTAACTGAGTTTATAAACCGTGATAATGAGTGGTTATCCGCGGTAAAGGGGAAACAGGTCGTATTGATTGCGGCCAGAAAGTCAGAAGCCTTAGCAAATTATTGGTATTACAACAGCAATATTAGGGGCGTGGTATACGCTGGACTGAGTCGTGATATTAGAAAAGAACTGGCCTATGTGATTAATGGCAGGTTCCTGAGAAAAGATATTAAGAAAGATAAAATCACTGACCGGGAAATGGAAATTATCCGCATGACGGCTCAGGGAATGCTGCCTAAATCGATTGCCAGAATTGAAAATTGTAGTGTGAAGACAGTGTATACCCATCGGCGTAATGCTGAGGCCAAGCTGTACTCAAAAATATATAAGTTGGTTCCGTAAACTCCAGGCAAGTTAGTTTTAAAAAATGACTCACAGGGACATCACGTCCTCAATTCAACTCGGGAAGAAAAGCAATGAAAAAAAAGGTTCTGGCAATAGCTCTGGTAACGGTGTTTACCGGTTCAGGTGTGGCGCAGGCTGCTGACGTAACAGCTCAGGCTGTAGCGACCTGGTCAGCAACAGCCAAAAAAGACACCACCAGTAAGCTGGTTGTGACGCCACTCGGTAGCCTGGCGTTCCAGTATGCCGAAGGCATTAAAGGTTTTAACTCACAGAAAGGTCTATTTGACGTGGCTATCGAGGGTGACTCAACGGCTACCGCCTTTAAACTGACCTCACGTCTTATCACCAACACCTTAACCCAGTTGGATACCTCAGGTTCCACACTGAATGTGGGCGTGGATTATAACGGCGCGGCAGTCGAAAAAACTGGCGATACCGTGATGATCGATACCGCCAACGGCGTACTGGGCGGCAACCTTAGCCCACTGGCTAACGGTTACAATGCCAGCAATCGTACCACCGCACAGGATGGTTTCACTTTCTCCATCATCAGCGGCACCACCAATGGTACCACCGCAGTAACCGATTACAGCACTCTACCGGAAGGCATCTGGAGCGGCGACGTTAGCGTACAGTTCGACGCGACCTGGACCAGTTAATCTCTCTGATGTACCAGCAGGGGTAGCCCCCCTGCTTTATTCCTGGACGGAATTGTTATGAAAAAGCACCTTCTGCCTCTCGCTCTGCTGTTTTCCGGAATATCTCCGGCCCAGGCGCTGGATGTCGGCGATATATCATCGTTTATGAACAGTGACAGCAGCACGCTGAGCAAAACGATCCAAAACAGTACCGACAGTGGCCGCCTCATCAATATCCGTCTCGAACGGCTCTCTTCACCGCTTGACGACGGGCAGGTTATCGCAATGGACAAGCCGGATGAGTTGCTACTCACTCCCGCCAGCTTGCTGCTACCCGCCCAAGCCAGCGAAGTGATCCGCTTCTTCTATAAGGGACCAGCAGATGAAAAAGAGCGCTACTACCGCATTGTCTGGTTTGATCAGGCCCTCAGTGATGCGCAGCGCGATAATGCCAACCGTAGCGCTGTGGCCACTGCTTCCGCCCGCATCGGCACCATTCTGGTCGTCGCCCCCCGCCAGGCGAACTACCACTTTCAGTACGCCAACGGCTCCCTGACAAATACAGGAAATGCGACGCTGCGGATCCTCGCCTACGGCCCCTGCCTGAAAGCCGCCAATGGTAAGGAGTGTAAAGAGAATTACTACCTGATGCCGGGCAAGTCGCGTCGTTTTACCCGCGTGGACACGGCGGATAACAAAGGACGGGTTGCACTTTGGCAGGGTGATAAGTTCATTCCCGTGAAATAGATAGCTGTGCAGATGGATAATGACAATGCCTTTACGACGGTTCTCCCCAGGACTGAAAGCCCAGTTTGCCTTCGGCATGGTCTTTTTGTTCGTTCAGCCCGATGCCAGCGCTGCTGACATAAGTGCGCAGCAAATAGGTGGGGTGATTATTCCGCAGGCCTTCAGTCAGGCGCTTCAGGACGGCATGAGCGTCCCACTTTATATTCATCTCGCCGGTAGCCAGGGGCGCCAGGACGATCAGCGAATCGGCAGCGCTTTTATCTGGCTGGATGATGGACAGCTACGCATCCGGAAAATACAGCTGGAAGAGAGTGAAGATAACGCCAGTGTCAGCGAACAAACTCGACAGCAGCTGATGGCTCTGGCGAACGCCCCGTTCAATGAGGCCCTTACCATCCCCCTGACTGACAACGCGCAGCTGGATCTCAGCTTGCGCCAACTGCTGCTGCAGCTAGTGGTCAAGCGCGAAGCGCTGGGCACCGTACTACGCTCACGTAGCGAAGACATCGGGCAGTCCAGTGTTAACACCCTCAGCAGTAATCTGAGCTATAACTTCGGCGTCTATAACAACCAGTTGCGTAACGGCGGGAGCAACACATCCAGCTATCTGTCGCTGAATAACGTTACTGCACTGCGCGAACATCACGTGGTGCTCGACGGCTCGCTGTACGGGATCGGTAGCGGTCAACAGGACAGTGAATTATATAAAGCGATGTATGAACGCGATTTTGCCGGTCACCGATTTGCCGGTGGAATGCTCGATACCTGGAACTTGCAGTCCTTAGGGCCGATGACCGCCATTTCAGCAGGGAAGATTTACGGCCTTTCCTGGGGAAACCAGGCCAGCTCCACCATCTTCGACAGCAGCCAGTCAGCCACGCCAGTGATCGCCTTTTTACCGGCGGCGGGCGAAGTACATCTCACCCGTGATGGGCGGCTACTAAGCGTTCAGAACTTCACCATGGGCAATCATGAAGTGGATACCCGGGGTCTACCGTACGGTATTTACGATGTGGAAGTTGAGGTAATCGTTAACGGTCGCGTGATCAGCAAACGCACTCAACGGGTCAATAAGCTGTTTAGCCGGGGGCGCGGCGTCGGTGCACCACTGGCGTGGCAGATATGGGGCGGTAGCTTTCATATGGATCGCTGGTCGGAAAACGGGAAAAAGACGCGACCAGCTAAAGAGAGTTGGCTGGCAGGTGCCTCGACCTCCGGCTCACTGAGTACGCTTAGCTGGGCGGCAACGGGATATGGATACGATAATCAGGCGGTGGGCGAAACCCGTCTGACGCTGCCGCTTGGGGGGGCGATCAACGTTAACCTGCAAAATATGCTGGCCAGTGACAGCTC
Source organism: Escherichia sp. WS1450 (assembly GCF_046487395.1). Lineage (NCBI taxonomy): Bacteria > Pseudomonadati > Pseudomonadota > Gammaproteobacteria > Enterobacterales > Enterobacteriaceae > Escherichia > Escherichia sp. WS1450. The sequence continues at coordinate 67,082 of NZ_JBJQJO010000014.1, read as the reverse complement.
ATGGAGCAACATCGCCAGCATCAGCGCCACTCTACCGGGAGGCTTTAGTTCGCTGTGGGTTAATCAGGAAAAAACCCGCATTGGCAATCAATTGCGACGTAGCGATGCCGACAACCGTGCAATCGGCGGCACACTCAACCTGAACTCACTGTGGTCGAAGCTGGGTACGTTCAGCATCAGCTACAATGATGACCGCCGCTACAACAGCCATTATTACACGGCAGATTACTATCAAAGTGTCTACAGCGGTACCTTTGGTTCGCTTGGCCTGCGGGCCGGTATTCAGCGCTATAACAACGGCGACAGCAGCGCCAATACAGGGAAATATATCGCTCTCGATCTCTCGCTACCACTGGGCAACTGGTTTAGCGCAGGGATGACCCATCAAAACGGCTACACCATGGCAAACCTGTCAGCACGCAAACAGTTTGATGAAGGAACCATTCGCACTGTTGGTGCCAATCTGTCACGAGCCATCTCCGGCGATACCGGTGATGACAAAACCCTCAGCGGTGGGGCGTATGCACAGTTCGACGCTCGTTACGCCAGCGGAACGCTGAACGTCAATAGCGCGGCGGACGGCTACATCAATACCAATTTGACCGCCAACGGCAGCATCGGCTGGCAGGGTAAAAACATCGCTGCCAGCGGGCGGACCGATGGCAACGCTGGGGTGATATTCGACACTGGCCTGGAGAACGATGGTCAGATCAGCGCCAAAATCAACGGGCGGATTTTCCCGCTTAACGGCAAGCGTAACTATCTCCCGCTCTCTCCCTATGGGAGATATGAGGTGGAGTTACAGAACAGCAAAAACTCACTCGACAGCTACGATATCGTCAGCGGCCGCAAAAGTCATCTGACTCTCTATCCAGGCAATGTCGCTGTCATTGAGCCAGAAGTGAAGCAGATGGTTACCGTCTCCGGTCGTATCCGTGCGGAAGACGGCACACTGCTGGCTAACGCACGGATTAACAACAATATCGGCCGAACTCGAACCGATGAAAACGGCGAGTTTGTCATGGACGTGGATAAGAAATACCCCACTATCGATTTTCGCTACAGTGGCAATAAAACCTGCGAAGTGGCGCTGGAACTCAACCAGGCGCGCGGTGCCGTCTGGGTCGGTGATGTGGTCTGCAGCGGCCTCTCATCGTGGGCGGCGGTGACGCAGACAGGAGAAGAGAATGAGAGTTAACCTACTGATAGCGATGATAATCTTTGCGCTAATCTGGCCTGCAACCGCGCTCAGAGCGGCAGTGAGCAAAACAACCTGGGCGGATGCTCCGGCACGCGAGTTTGTGTTTGTCGAAAACAACTCAGACGACAACTTTTTCGTCACGCCTGGCGGGGCGCTGGATCCGCGCCTGACCGGTGCCAACCGCTGGACCGGTTTAAAATACAATGGTTCAGGAACCATCTATCAGCAAAGTCTCGGCTACATTGATAACGGTTACAACACCGGCCTTTATACCAACTGGAAGTTTGATATGTGGCTGGAAAATTCACCAGTTTCATCTCCTTTAACTGGCTTGCGCTGCATCAACTGGTACGCAGGGTGTAATATGACCACCAGTCTTATCCTGCCGCAAACCACCGACGCCAGTGGATTTTATGGCGCGACGGTGACCAGCGGCGGCGCGAAGTGGATGCACGGCATGTTGTCAGACGCGTTTTACCAGTATCTGCAACAAATGCCCGTCGGCAGCAGCTTTACAATGACCATCAATGCCTGCCAGACCTCTGTGAACTATGACGCCAGCAGCGGCGCACGCTGTAAGGATCAGGCCTCCGGCAACTGGTATGTTCGCAACGTCACCCATACGAAAGCAGCAAATCTGCGGTTGATAAATACCCACTCGCTGGCGGAAGTATTTATCAACAGCGACGGAGTACCGACTCTGGGCGAAGGGAACGCCGACTGCCGGACGCAAACCATCGGCAGCCGTTCAGGATTAAGTTGTAAGATGGTTAACTATACCCTGCAAACAAACGGACTCAGCAACACCTCAATCCATATATTCCCGGCGATCGCCAACTCGTCGTTAGCCTCGGCCGTCGGGGCGTACGATATGCAGTTCAGTCTGAATGGCAGTTCATGGAAACCGGTGAGCAATACCGCCTATTACTACACCTTCAACGAGATGAAGAGCGCAGACTCGATCTATGTTTTCTTCTCGAGCAACTTCTTTAAGCAGATGGTGAACCTCGGGATCAGCGATATCAACACCAAAGATCTATTCAACTTTCGCTTTCAGAACACCACATCACCGGAGTCTGGCTGGTATGAATTTTCTACCTCCAACACGCTGATTATCAAACCCCGTGATTTCAGCATCAGTATTATCTCCGATGAATATACTCAGACACCATCGCGGGAGGGATATGTCGGCAGCGGCGAGTCGGCACTCGATTTCGGCTATATCGTAACCACCAGCGGTAAAACAGCTGCCGACGAAGTGCTGATCAAGGTGACCGGACCCGCGCAGGTGATTGGCGGGCGCTCCTATTGTGTCTTCAGCTCCGATGACGGTAAGGCGAAAGTACCGTTCCCGGCGACGCTTTCCTTTATTACCCGCAACGGAGCTACAAAAACCTACGATGCCGGGTGCGATGATAGCTGGCGGGATATGACCGATGCGCTGTGGTTGACCACACCGTGGACTGATATCTCTGGCGAAGTGGGGCAGATGGATAAGACCACAGTCAAATTTTCGATTCCAATGGATAACGCCATTTCGCTGCGTACGGTAGATGATAACGGCTGGTTTGGCGAAGTCAGCGCTTCAGGAGAAATTCATGTTCAGGCGACGTGGCGTAACATTAACTAAGGCCCTGCTGACAGCGGTCTGTATGCTAGCGGCACCTTTGACACAGGCGATTTCGGTCGGCAATCTGACATTTTCGCTGCCGTCCGAGACTGACTTTGTCAGCAAACGTGTAGTGAATAACAACAAAAGCGCACGGATATACCGTATTGCCATCAGTGCTATCGATAGCCCGGGCAGCAGTGAATTGCGCACCCGACCGGTGGATGGTGAACTGCTTTTCGCCCCCCGCCAGCTGGCGTTGCAGGCTGGTGAGAGCGAGTATTTTAAATTTTACTATCATGGTCCACGGGATAACCGCGAGCGCTACTACCGGGTCTCATTTCGCGAGGTCCCCACTCGCAACCAGACAAGACGTAGCCCGACCGGCGGCGAGGTCAGCACGGAGCCGGTGGTGGTGATGGATACCATTCTGGTAGTACGACCTCGTCAGGTTCAGTTTAGATGGTCCTTCGACCAGGTGAAAGGAACGGTAAGTAACACCGGCAACACGTGGTTTAAGCTACTGATTAAACCAGGATGTGATTCGACCGAAGAGGAAGGCGACGCCTGGTATCTACGTCCGGGAGACGTGGTTCATCAGCCTGAGTTACGTCAGCCGGGGAATCATTATCTGGTCTATAACGACAAATTCATTAAGATTAGCGATTCCTGTCCTGCTAAGCCCCCTTCGGCGGACTAAGACTTATCCATCGGACGAGGGAAGAATTCCACCTCAGAGACTCAAATAATCGATTAAATGATGTGGAAGCGATCGTCAATGTCACCTGTAACGATGGGCTTTCTCATATGTACACCATAGTGTTCAGGAGACACGGAAAGGTACCAGGCAGCCTGCTAACGAGTGGTTTATTCACGAATTAGTACGTAAAATCGGTAACGGCTGGAAATCATTCAATACTCACACTATCGAAAGTTCCCCAGCCAACCGCGGTACGTTCTTACATACGATGTACCGCTGTTCTCTTTACGATTTATAGCTGTACTGGTGAATTATGAGCAATCTGAATCCATGCATGACGTGTGGTGCCTGTTGTGCATTTTTCCGCGTCTCTTTTTACTGGGCCGAAGCCGACGATGCTGGCGGTACCATTCCCGCCAGGCTCACTGAACAAATATCCCCTTTTCACCGATGCATGAGCGGTACCAATCAGAAAAACCCCCGATGTATTGCCCTTGCAGGAACACCGGGCAAAAATGCCTGCTGCACGATATATAAAAATCGATCGTCCACGTGCAGAGAATTCGCCATGTCTGGTGAGAACGGAGTCGTCAATGAGGCTTGCAATCGTGCAAGAGCTAAATACGGGCTGACACCGTTATAAATATGCAATAATTAATTGCACTGCCCCGCCAGCTATAACCGCGGGGCTTCGTTTTTCAGGGATAACAAAACCCGAAACTTCTTCCATCTGCCAGCAACAATGCATCTTCCTCTATAGTGTTCTCCGGATCTACAGCATCCTGAAGTAGCGCGATGTACTCACTGGCTATCTGCTTCAGAAAGTAAAAAGCAATGTTTTTAACCTATAAAAATGGCGCTGCATTTGCGCCATTTTTATTATTCAATGCATTATCTGTTTGAGCCTAAAGGGATCTCAGGGTCTGGCTCATGAGTAATTCTGTTTCGTAAATCTCTGCGAATAATTTCAATGGACCAGAACCAGACTAAATGTCCAAAAATTTCAGAAACATTCTCATACCACGGGAGATCAAACAGAGGTGGCGTCAGTCCCATGAGAGGGAATGAAATCATATGAACAAAAAGTTGGGCTAAAGCACCTGCCAGTAAGCCCTGCCAGAGTTTAATTTTTGGAAATACTTCAGCAACCACACAATAACCGACAGCAAACACTATCGAAAAGATAATGTGCGTAACGCCAACCCAGTTAAAGACATGCCCGGCAAAGGTATAAACAGCCGCATTGGGATCTGTCAGCCCTAGCCAGTCTCGAAGAAAAATATACGGAGGATTGAGAAAATTACGGGAGCAATCAATTTGCCCAGCAGCCCTGATTAATGATTCCGGGCCACACGCTGCATTAAACATATCCACCGGGCTACGTGGCGGCAATGGAACTTCAGCCCCCCACTTCACAAATGCGGAAACAACGCCAGCAATCAGCCCAATGAATGCAGCAAGACCATAACGTCTGCGGTTCGGTGGAGTTTGTTCAAATATATTCATATCTACCCTGCTTGTACCATTATGTTATACACCTCTTCAGGAGTATTCATAAAACAAGACAAATGTAAAGAACTGTATTGTTTTGTATAACAAAATAGTTTCCTAATCGCCAATTAATATAAGCACCATCATTTCTCCCTATTGTTATATTAGAAGTGACAACGATTTGCAGGGTGATGCTGAGCTGACAATCACAGGTTTCCTTATCGGTTTTTGCATCGCACAACTAAAGCAATAAACGAGCTCCCGTCATCGGCGAATATGAATTAATTAGCCGGGCTCATAGCTGCATTCGCGTTTTAAGAATAATCCTCCTGCTCTCACCGACTATGCTTAACGTTTAAAAAAGCATCAGCACTCTCGCAACGCTCTCTTATTTTCCCCTTTAGAATACCGGAGGCCTGGTATGAGCAACCAAGGCGAATACCCCGAAGATAATCGGGTTGAGAAGCACGAGCCGCACGATTTTAGTTTGACCCGTCGCGATCTGATTAAAGTCAGCGCCGCAACGGCGGCGACCGCCGTGGTTTATCCTCATTCTACGCTTGCAGCAAGCGTTCCGGCAGCTACACCCGCGCCAGAGATAATGCCCCTGACACTTAAGGTGAACGGCAAAACCGAGCAGTTGGACGTTGATACCCGAACCACGCTACTGGACGCTTTGCGTGAAAATCTGCATCTGATCGGTACCAAGAAAGGTTGCGATCACGGGCAGTGCGGAGCCTGTACCGTGCTGGTCAATGGTCGCAGGCTTAATGCCTGCCTGACGCTTGCAGTCATGCATCAGGGGGCCGAGATCACCACCATTGAAGGCCTGGGTTCACCAGAGAATCTTCACCCCATGCAGGCGGCCTTTATCAAGCATGATGGCTTCCAGTGCGGCTACTGCACCTCCGGGCAAATTTGCTCATCAGTAGCGGTGCTAAAAGAGATTCAGGACGGCATTCCCAGTCACGTCACGGTCGATTTGGTTTCCCCTCCAGAAAGAACTGCCGATGAGATCCGTGAACGTATGAGCGGCAACATCTGTCGCTGTGGTGCATACGCTAACATCCTTGCCGCCATTGAAGATGCTGCGGGGGAGATAAAATCATGAAGGCGTTTACCTATGAACGAGTGAACACCCCGGCCGAGGCGGCACTTAGCGCTCAGCGCGTACCCGGCGCAAAATTTATCGCTGGCGGGACCAATCTGCTGGACCTGATGAAGCTGGAAATTGAAACGCCAACCCACCTTATCGATGTGAACGGGCTCGGGCTCGATAAGATTGAAGTGACCGACGCGGGTGGGCTGCGCATCGGCGCACTGGTACGGAACACTGACCTGGCAGCTCACGAGCGCGTGCGTCGTGATTACGCGGTACTCTCCCGCGCCCTGCTCGCTGGCGCGTCTGGTCAGTTACGTAATCAGGCAACCACCGCAGGTAATCTGCTCCAGCGCACGCGCTGCCCCTATTTTTACGACACCAATCAGCCCTGCAATAAGCGCCTGCCCGGGAGCGGCTGCGCGGCACTTGAAGGCTTTAGCCGTCAGCACGCGGTGGTAGGCGTAAGCGAAGCCTGCATTGCCACCCATCCGAGCGATATGGCGGTCGCAATGCGGTTGCTGGATGCGGTGGTGGAAACCATCACGCCGGAGGGAAAGACTCGCAGTATCACACTGGCTGATTTTTATCACCCTCCGGGAAAAACGCCGCACATTGAAACCGCCCTGCTTCCCGGTGAGCTTATCGTTGCGGTGACGTTACCTCCGCCGCTCGGCGGAAAACATATCTACCGCAAGGTGCGCGATCGCGCCTCCTACGCCTTTGCCCTTGTATCGGTCGCGGCGATTATTAAGCCTGACGGCAGCGGGCGCGTCGCGCTGGGCGGAGTAGCACATAAGCCCTGGCGCATTGAGGCTGCGGATGCTCAGCTATCCCAGGGGGCGCAGGCCGTGTATGACGCGCTGTTCGCCAGCGCCCATCCCACCGCTGAAAATACCTTTAAACTCCTGTTGGCGAAGCGAACGCTTGCCTCCGTACTGGCTGAAGCGAGGGCACTGGCATGAAATTTGATAAACCCGCAGGGGAAAACCCGATCGATCAGCTGAAGGTTGTCGGTCGTCCCCATGACCGCATCGACGGACCGCTGAAAACTACCGGCACGGCACGCTACGCCTACGAATGGTATGAAGAAGCTCCCAACGCCGCCTATGGTTATATCGTCGGTTCCGCCATTGCCAAAGGATGCCTCACCGCCCTCGATACGGACGCCGCGCAAAAAGCGCCGGGCGTACTGGCTGTCATTACCGCCAGTAACGCCGGGGCACTCGGCAAAGGCGACAAAAACACCGCCAGGCTGTTAGGCGGCCCGACTATTGAGCACTATCATCAGGCCATTGCGCTGGTAGTGGCCGAGACCTTCGAACAGGCGCGAGCGGCGGCCTCGCTGGTGCAGGCGCACTATCGCCGTAATAAAGGAGCTTACTCCCTGGCGGACGAGAAACAGGCCGTCAGTCAGCCGCCGGAAGACACGCCCGATAAAAATGTTGGTGACTTTGACGGGGCTTTCACCTCCGCTGCGGTGAAGATTGATGCTACCTACACGACCCCGGACCAGAGCCATATGGCGATGGAGCCGCATGCCTCGATGGCCGTCTGGGATGGGAATAAGCTTACCCTCTGGACCTCAAATCAGATGATTGACTGGTGCCGCACCGATCTGGCAAAAACGCTGAAAGTGCCCGTGGAGAATGTGCGTATTATCTCCCCGTATATCGGCGGAGGGTTTGGCGGCAAGCTGTTCCTGAGAAGCGATGCGCTGCTGGCGGCCCTCGCCGCCCGTGCGGTGAAACGTCCGGTTAAAGTGATGCTCCCCCGCCCCACTATTCCCAATAACACCACGCACCGCCCCGCCACCCTTCAGCACTTGCGTATCGGTACTGACCAGAGCGGGAAAATCACCGCTATCTCACATGAAAGCTGGTCCGGAAACCTGCCCGGTGGCACGCCGGAAACGGCGGTACAGCAAAGCGAATTACTCTACGCAGGGGCAAACCGTCATACAGGCCTGCGGCTCGCCACGCTTAATTTGCCGGAAGGGAACGCCATGCGTGCGCCCGGCGAAGCCCCCGGTCTGATGGCGCTCGAAATCGCGATCGACGAACTGGCGGAAAAAGCGGGCATCGATCCCGTCGAGTTTCGCATCCTGAATGACACTCAGGTTGACCCCGCCGACCCGACGCGCCGCTTCTCTCGCCGTCAGCTTATCGAGTGCTTGCGCACCGGAGCGGATAAATTTGGCTGGAAGCAGCGCAACGCCACACCCGGACAGGTACGCGACGGGGAGTGGCTAGTCGGCCACGGTGTTGCGGCGGGCTTTCGCAATAATCTGCTGGAAAAATCGGGTGCGCGGGTTCACCTAGAACAAAACGGCACCGTTACCGTGGAAACGGACATGACCGATATTGGCACTGGCAGCTACACCATTCTGGCCCAGACGGCAGCGGAAATGCTTGGCGTACCGCTGGAGCAGGTTGCGGTTCTCCTCGGCGATTCCAGTTTCCCGGTTTCTGCGGGTTCTGGTGGACAATGGGGCGCGAATACCTCCACCTCCGGCGTTTACGCCGCCTGTGTGAAGCTTCGCGAAATGATTGCCTCGGCAGTCGGGTTTGATCCTGGGCAGTCGCAGTTTGCCGACGGCAAGATTACCAACGGTACCCGAAGCGCCACGCTACATGAGGCCACCGCAGGCGGCAGGCTGACAGCGGAAGAGAGCATTGAATTCGGAACACTGAGCAAGGAGTACCAGCAATCGACCTTTGCCGGGCATTTTGTGGAGGTCGGCGTGCATAGCGCGACGGGAGAAGTTCGGGTCCGGCGTATGCTCGCTGTGTGTGCTGCAGTACGCATCCTGAATCCGAAAACCGCACGCAGCCAGGTCATTGGCGCAATGACTATGGGCATGGGCGCGGCACTGATGGAGGAGCTGGCGGTGGATGACCGTTTGGGCTACTTCGTTAATCACGATATGGCGGGGTATGAGGTGCCGGTTCATGCGGATATCCCAAAACAGGAGGTGATTTTCCTGGATGATACCGACCCCATCTCCTCCCCGATGAAGGCCAAAGGTGTCGGTGAGCTGGGCCTGTGCGGCGTGAGCGCGGCTATCGCCAACGCGGTGTATAACGCCACCGGTATTCGGGTACGGGATTATCCCATCACTCTGGATAAGCTGCTCGATAAACTGCCGGATGTGGTTTAAGGAGGAACAATGTCATACTCGCTTTTTGACAAAGACGAGCACTGGCATAAGCCAGAGCAGGCGTTTCTCACCGATGACCACCGGACCATTCTGCGCTTCGCCGTAGAGGCGCTAATGTCCGGTAAAGGAGCGGTGCTGGTGACGCTGGTGGAGATACGCGGCGGCGCGGCGCGCCCGCTCGGGGCGCAGATGGTGGTGCGCGAAGATGGCCGTTACTGCGGTTTTGTCTCTGGCGGCTGCGTGGAGGCCGCTGCCGCTTTTGAAGCGCTGGAGGTGATGGGCTCAGGCCGCGATCGCGAAATTTGCTATGGCGAAGGTTCGCCGTGGTTTGACATCGTTCTGCCCTGCGGCGGTGGGATCACGCTGACGCTCCATAAACTACGCTCGGCACAGCCTCTGCTCGCCGTGCTGAACCGCCTGGAACAGAGAAAACCGGCGGGTCTGCGCTACGATCCGCAAGCTCAATCGCTGGTGTGCCTGCCCACGCAAACCCGGACGGGCTGGAATCTCAATGGCTTTGAGGTGGGGTTCAGGCCATGCGTCAGTCTGATGATTTACGGACGTTCTCTTGAGGCGCAGGCAACCGCGAGTCTTGCAGCAGCCACAGGCTATGACAGCCATATCTTCGATCTTTTTCCGGCCTCAGCCAGCGCTCAGATCGATACCGATACGGCGGTCATTTTGCTGTGCCATGATCTCAACCGGGAGCTGCCAGTGTTGCAGGCCGCGCGAGAAGCAAAACCCTTTTATCTCGGCGCATTGGGCAGCTATCGAACCCACACTTTACGTCTGCAAAAGCTCCACGAGCTGGGATGGTCCAGGGAGGAGACAGCGCAAATCCGGGCACCCGTCGGGATATTCCCCAAAGCCCGGGATGCGCATACTCTGGCACTCTCCGTGCTGGCAGAAGTCGCCTCTGTACGTCTCCATCAGGATGAGGATTCATGCCTGCCCCCGTCGTCCTGATCCTTGCGGCCGGGCGTGGAGAGCGCTTTCTCGCCTCCGGGGGAAATACCCATAAATTAAGAGAAAAAATCTGCAGTAGCCGTTTTAGAAAATCACCTAAATCGTTTAAAAGAGCGCCCAACCCATAGTGGGCGCTCATCGCCTTGTGTAACTTATTCAGCAACGCGCGCCCTCGCCGGACTAAAGCGCACCGGCCTTCTGGCGTGCGGTAACAAAGGTCAGTACGCCAGCGCAAAGGAGCAGCACGCTACTCATAGCAAACGTGCTCTGCCAGCCAAGGCGGTCAAACACAATGCCTCCTGCCGTTGATCCAAGGGCGATGGCGAGCTGAATCACCGCGACCATGAGCCCGCCTCCAGCTTCGGCGTTGTCAGGCAACGTACGCGCAATCCATGTCCACCATCCGGTTGGCGCGGCGGTGGCCAGCATGCCCCAGAGTCCTAACAGCAGCGAGACCGTCCAGACGTGATGCCCGGTAAGCATCAGACCGATGGCAATGACGGCCATCAGTCCGGGTATGGCCATCAGCGTGGGGTAGAATTTTCTGTTGAGAAATGCCGAAACAACCAGCGTGCCAATAAAACCGGCCACGCCGATAATCAGCAAAATCGACGACAAGCCTAAGGAATTAACCCGTGTCACCGACTCCAGAAACGGGCGCACATAGGTGAATAGCGCAAACTGCCCCATGAAAAACAGGCCACAAGCTATCATGCCGACCACAACCATGCGGCGGCTAAATAAGCGGAATACCGCGCCACATGAAGTGTGGCTTTTATTCGCATCCATGCTTGGCAGGCTGATGCACTGCCAGATAAAGGCGACAACCGCGATGGGCACCAGGCACAAGAAAGCGCCTCGCCATCCGACCGTAGCCCCCAGATAGCTTCCCAGCGGTGCGGCCACGACCGTCGCCAGCGCATTACCGGCGTTGAAAATTGCCAGCGCACGCGTGACCTGATGCTGCGGCACCAGACGAATCGCCGTTGCCGCTGACATCGACCAGAATCCGCCAATAGCCACACCAATCATCGCACGACCGACCATATACATCAGATAACTGGAAGCCAGCGCAATAATAAGCCCCGATACGGCCATCAGAACCGTCATCCCCAGCAGCAGGAACTTACGATTCATCTTTCCAGCTAGCGTTGAAAGCGTCAGGCTGGTCAGAACCGCCTGCGCGCCGGAGATAGCAATCCCCTGCCCTGCAAGCCCCTCCGTCACGCCTAAATCGCGGGTAATCGGCGTGAGCAGGCTGACGGGCATAAATTCAGAAGCAATCAGCACAAACACGCACAGGGTCATGGCAAAAATACCGCCCCAGTATGCGCGCTGATGATGAGGTGATAGTGTTTGGCTTAGTGTCGACATAGTGAAATTTCACAAAGATCAGGATAAAAGCCACCAGCCTATGGCCGGTGGCTTTGCATCAATTCAGGAGAGGTTTTATTTCAGTTTGGTCTGGAAAAATTGTTCGAACTTCGCGAAAGGTATTTTTCCGGCCACGTTATCGTACAGGTCCACGTGATTTGCCCCTGGTACCACCACCAACTCTTTGTCTTTACTGCCAACCGCCTTGTAAGCATCTTCAGCAAAATAGCGTGAATGTGCTTTCTCACCGGTCACAATCAGCGTCGGAATGGTGATTTCACTGGCGTAGCTCAACAGCGGCATATTCATAAATGACAGCGGCATCGTTGCCGTCCACGCCCCGGTAGAGTTAACGGAACGTTCGTGGAAGCCGCGCGGCATGCGATAGTAGTCAAAGAACTCTTTCAGTACCGGATGAGGATTTGCCGGCAGCGTTTCTGGCAGAATGCGCTCGCCCGCACTGACCTTGCCGTTGCTATCGACATTAATATCATGACCACCGTGAGCGAACGTTCCGCTCTGCGCATCCTGCCAGCGCTGTTCATTCAGATATTGCAGAACGGCACGACGGTCGGCGGTAGAATAACGGTCTTTGCCATCCCCCACACCATGACCCATCGCCCGGCTCATGTCATACATCACGCTGGTAGCTACCGCTTTAACGCGGGTATCCATCGCCACGTCGTTCAGCGCCATGCCGCCCCAGCCACAAATACCGAGCAGCCCGATACGGTTGCGATCTACCTCTTTTTGCAGCCCTAAGAAATCCACCGCCGCGCTGAAATCTTCAGTGTTGATATCCGGTGAGGCGACGTTTCGCGGATAGCCGCCGCTTTCCCCGGTGTAAGAAGGATCGAACGCCAGGGTAACAAACCCTCGTTCCGCCAGCGTCTGCGCATACAAGCCGCTGGATTGCTCTTTCACCGCGCCAAATGGCCCACTGACCGCAATCGCCGCCAGCTTGCGATCGCCACGGTCTTTAGGCAGGTAAAGATCGCCCACTAAGGTGATGCCATATCGGTTCGGGAACGAGACTTTACGGTGATCGACTTTCTGGCTCTCGGCGAACGTTTTATCCCATTTATCTGTCATGGACACAGGGGCATTAGGATTGGTTGAATCAGCATAACTCATTGTCGTGACTCCACTTAATGATGCGAAAAGCAGCATGGTCGGCATCACGGTTTTTAGCGTGCGGGTGAAGGCTTTCATAAAAATCCCCATAAAAAACAACAGAGAGATACAGGTTTCCGACGGACAACGCTGCGGTACTTTACTTTGATGGGGTCATTATAGTGAGCAGAATTAGTGCTGATTAGGGGGCGATTAATGCTAAGATTAATACCATATTGTTATAAATTAATGTGGAGATTGCCGGCATGAAGGGGGGATGTTTCAATGGCGAAAAGGGAGAACTACAACGAGCTGTACCTGTTTATGCAGGTGGTGCGGGAAGGCAGCTTTACCGCAGCGGCTCAGCGGCTGGGTCTTGCTCAGTCAGGAGTCAGCCGTTCTGTTCGCGAGCTTGAAGAAAGGCTCGGCGTCCAGCTGCTGGTGCGCACCACGCGTAAACTGTCGCTGACACAAGCAGGCGAGCAGCTCTACCAGAAGACGGCATCTGGATTTGAAATGTTAGATCTTGGGCTTGCCACGCTGGCGCACTATCGAGAGACGCCCTCCGGCACGGTGCGTATCAATGCCAGCCAGCACGCGATTGATAAATGCCTGCTGCCAAAGCTGGCGGTATTTAAACAGAGATATCCTGATATCCGGCTTGAACTGATAAATGAGAGCCGGTTCGTCGATATCATCGAGGAAAGATTCGATGCAGGTGTCCGCCTGGGGCCTGAAGTCGGCCAGGGTATGGTCGCGGTACGCATCACGCCCGATATGGAGATGGCAATTGTGGGGACTCCGGAACATTTTCGTCGCTATGGTTTTCCGCAAACCCCGGCGGATTTAAAGGCGCATCCCTGTATCGCCTATCAGTTTGCCGACGGCAGCGTATACCAGTGGGAACTCAATCAGGATGATAAAAAAATCACTCATCGCCCTGAAGGGCAATGGGCCCTATCCGACAGCTATATGGAAGCAGAAGCCGCCCGGCTGGGCCTCGGATTGGCCTATGTTCCTGTTGAACTGGTCGCGGATGATTTAGAACACGGTAAGCTTATCAGGGTGTTGCAGCGTTACAGCCTGCGAATGGAGGGATTGTTTCTCTATTACCCTCATCGCAACGTCTCCCCCGCCCTGCGGATGGTCATTGATACATTGAAAATCTGAACGTTAATAACGACCGACTCTTCACTGTGCAAAATTGTGTCAGGTAGTCCCTCTGCGTTCAATTCCAGGGTCTGCTTTGAGCGAGAAAGAGCAGGCTTATCTGTACAAGGGGACTATCCAGCAATGGAGATCACCCAAAAGAAAAAACCACCTGGCTCCCTCGACAACCTTCATCCGGGCATTTAGCCTCAATCAACATTTTTATATCTGTCAGGTTACTTCATTATGAAAACTGATCATCATCGTTGTTTTTGTTGCAATAGTCGAATACGCGTATTTATTCCTCCATCTCTATTAATAATGGCAATAAACTGTTCACTTCACTGATATTTAAAATATGTATCCTTTTCAAGTTGTTCAGCGGCGAAAGAAAACGTATTAAATATGAATTCGACGATTTAACCATTTCAGTCTGATTGGTAATCATCTATGATTAATGCTGGTCTATTGATTACGCCAGCACCCTCTCTAGCTTATTCACCGCCGCCACATACTTCGCCGGATTTTTATCTTTCAGCACCGCCAGATTACGTTGCTTCCAGCGAATAGCCGGAAGATGCTGAATTTCAGGATAGCGATACCGCGACCAGTCAGGGCTGTTTTGCTTAAAACTGAGCGAGAACTCGCGATCCAGATCCGTAAGATGTGACTTCAACGCCTGCGGCAGCAAAGTCGTTACTGACAGCAGCGATTCCAGCGACGTTTCCTGCTGAGTCATCCCCGAAAATTCCTGAGCATACAGCGTCGTGATCCGCTCTGTATCCCAGTTTGGGGCCAGCAACTCGGCAATGGGGCGGGGATGGCCTGCCAGATAACAAAGAAAACCGTCAAAGATCTCCCGCATCACTCCCGGTTTCTCCAGCATATTCAGCACATCAAACAGATCGCGCGGGTGCTGACGATCAAGCGCTGCGCAGATTTTACCGCCATAAAGATCCGCCAGCGAGACGACACTCATGGTGGTGAAGCCATACTCCATTTCCACACGTTCGCACACAGGCATTTCTGCCGGAGGCAACAACAGCCCGCGCCAGACCGGGCTAACCTCGATCTTAATCTTTGCATCAGCGGTATTCACAATGATGCGCTTTTCATCCGCTTTATTTTCCTGCCGAATCGCGGTGATCCCCGGTCTGCCGTTCAGCGATGCAGTAATCCTCTTCAAAGCGTCGTTGATAGCCGCCAGATCAATATCCACCGACAGACGGGGAAAATCCTGCACAAACAAATTGATTGCCGTGCCGCCTTTCAACGCGAAACAGGACTCCTTCGCCACATGCGGCAGAGCAGCCATCAACAGCTTAACCTGCCGGGCATAACTATCACGCAGATCCATCTTCGACTCCTTCCGGTTTAAATGCGCGTGGAACAGTAATTTGATAATCCGGCTCCAGCCAGCCGCCGGGTATGATTTGCCGCTTTCCCGTACCTGTTTCTATACCGCTTTGATCAATATACTGAAAATAAGGGTGTCCATTACGCCGGGCAAGGTAAAGCATCACCCGGTTGGTTTTAACCGAATGACTGGCGCAGAGTAACGCCTGCAATTTACGCGGGCTGAGAAGATTCATCCCCTGAAACAGAGCATCGGCATGTTCGAACGATATCAACGAAGGAACGCCGCAGGCGATCTCATACGCGGCCAGTTCCGGGGCACTGCCTGCTAACTGGCGGTCGCCAATTTTCAGTTCCGTAGTCAATGACGTTACATCTACGGTAAGCCCCGATGTATACAGCGTGATAAATGTTGCAGATTGTTCGAAGGCAGCAAACCATCCCGGCAGCTTAACGTAAGCCGGAAGCGCGAGCCAGACCTGCGGCTTACCCGGTTCGGTATAGTGCGCATGGCCCTGAAGCGCAAGGCTGGTTAGCCCCGCCACCCGAACAGGCTTTTCCCACTGTGTTTGAAGGCAGTAAACCGCGTCTACCCAATCCGGCTCACGGCCCGTCCGGCAGTATACGCCGTGAGCGATCCGCCTGAGCCAGCCATTCTTCACATAGAGATAAGAGAGCTTACGATCTATGCCGTTGCGGGTAAGCCATGACTGGAGCAGCACCTGGCCGGGTAGCGTGTGCTGCATCAGCCAGTTTAGATAGTTTGGCAACTGTCGCCTCTGAATAGACATTAGTACAAATATTTAAACCAGTGTAGATTCAGGGATACGCCACAGCAAGAAATAGTTTACTTATTCCTCATTTTGTCGACTAAAAATCGACATTAAACAAAAAATTCAAACCTACCCATATTCGGGCAAAGTGCGACAAATAGACTCGGTCGGTTTAAAGAGAATATTTAACATAGATGCATGCCAGCCGTAGCGGGGTTGTGGGGCGTTGCATGGTTTGAGACGTGAAAACTGGCAATGTTAATCCCGTTGCGAATCACGCCAGTAACATTATGCGTTAAGCTGTGCGTGGAACTTAACGCACTAGCGAAGATGTATTCCGGCGATGACAGTCCCACATAAACAACAAGTGGCGTTAAGGCGTCTTTATTGTGGGCTTTGGGTAATTACGTATCAGGGTTTCGCGAGCCAGTCGCCTGCCACTATCATCGTAATAACGCTCCGGCCAGATAATGGCTGCATCCACACCAATCGCGCGGGCGATCAGAAACTCCCCTTTCTGCCATGGTTTTATCAGTGCGTTCGCCAGTGTGGAAGAAGACAACCCTGCCTCACGCGAGACCGCAGCCAAACTTGTACCACGTTTGCGCAGGCGGCAATGATATCGGCGGGATGCCAGTTTTTTGGACCATTTCTTTTACTCCTACATGTTACTTTTTTATCGATTATCCTGTTTTGGGATAATTTTGTAAATCACTGATATTCGATTTTGGGATTAAAATCGGACATCAACCATGTCATCAATTTATTCTGAAGAATATCAATTAGTTATAAAGTTACTACGATCTACCAGGATTGCTAAAGGCCTGACCCAGGCTCAACTGGCTAAGGCGCTGGGAAAACCCCAATCATTCATTGCAAAAGTTGAAAATGGAGAGCGTCGTCTGGATGTGATTGAATTTGCGCATATGGCACGGTTGCTTTCTCTTGATCCGGCCGATGCTCTGAGAATAGTCATGCGGTGAGTTAAGATAATTATCCTTTTTTGGGATATTTGTTGAGTCATCGGATAGTCAATTTTTTACATATTGTCGGGGCTATCGGGATGACTTCCGTCTATTCGAACGAATATCGAATGGTAATAAGAACACTGCGCGAAGCGCGGATAGATAGCAACATCACTCAAGACGCACTTGCAAAGGCATTCGGCAGACCTCAGTCATTTATTGCTAAGGTTGAAAGCGGTGAAAGGCGGTTGGATGTCGTCGAGTTTGTTCGCTTCTGCCGCCTGGTAAACATTGAACCCGCCAGTATTCTGAAGAAGTTGTGAAAAAATCCAATGGTTGCTCTTGTCTACGCCTGAAACCAGCCCGACTGGCGCGTGGACTTTCTTAAAAGCGCTTAGTAATGGCGGCAGACATTGATGAATTTTTTGCCATTACCGCTTAACCACTGTGAAGACGGCGTACATAAACCAAGGAAGGAGGCGTGAAAAATATGCAAAAAAGAAACATATAACCAGGCCATATGACAGTAAAAGGCTTATAGAGATCAAGAGATAGCTTGTATAAAATAGACGAATTATTACTTTAGAGAACATGAAGTTATGAGCGCAATCACATTACGTAAAGCGTTGGGTGTACTTGCGAAGTCATCTTCGTTTTCCGTAACCACGATGACGCATCGTCAAAAGGATGAGTTCGATCAGTTAAAAGAACAACTCTTTGTAAAACAAGAGATTGAAACTGAGCTGCAACGTTATCTGGATGTTGCTAAGCCCGGTGAAATCATCTTTTTGTGCGGCAGTAGTGGTGATGGAAAGTCCGAAATTTTGACCCGTTGTAAGTCAAATCCTCGTTATCAGCAACGCTTTAGTTTTCATCTGGATGCGACACACAGCTTTGCCCCCCGACAATCAGCTATTGATGCTTTAAATGATTTATTTAGCAATCATCACCAGCACTCATATCCTTTGCTTATAGGCATCAATACCGGGATGCTCGCCAACTTTGCCAGAGAAGGTGCTGAATGCCATCTGGCGATCCGCACTGCGATCGATTCTTTCTTGTCAGCAGATCAGGAAGAAAGCCGCCCATACCGCAGTGGGAATTGTTCTTTTTTTGACTTTGAGCATTACCCTAAATTCCAGTTTAATGAAAAAAAACAGTATTCATCGTTTATTAAAGCATTACTGGATAATTTAACCCGTGATGATGATAGTAATTTGTTTCAGTTTATTTTTCGACATGATGAGACCGTTAACCCTGAGCTGAAAGAAGTTGCTAACTATAAATTACTTTGTCTGCCGGGTGTTCAGAATGTCCTCATCACTCAGCTCTTTAAGGCCCGCCTGATTAAAGATCAGTTTGTGACAACCCGAACTCTACTGGATTTTCTGCATCATTTGCTTATGGGGCCGGGGTATTTATTTGATAATCTTTTCACTGGGGCAGAAAACGACCTGATTAAAAAAGTTTCTGATTTTGATCCTGCCAGGCTGCACACCTATGAAATCGACCAGTTTATTTTGCGCTACGAATTGGGCCTGGTAGATCCTGAGCTGGATGATTTTTTAGCTGCACTCGCGCCATTACACATTAGATTTGATCGCCAGTGCGTTAATCCAGGTGATGCGGCCTCGTTAATCAGGCTCTTTTGGTTGTTGCAGGATGAATCTCTGGGGAATAATTATCACCAGAAATTTTCCGTATTCTTTAATGAATCCTTATTTGAGCATTATTCAGAAATCTGGCATCTGCACAAAAATTACACCGCTGACTCAGAGCAGAAAAAAGCACTGAACCGGTTTTATACATCGGAACTTATTGCTGGTATTCAGCGCTATGCAAACCGCAAAGCGCCGGAATTAAGTATGCAAAAAGAAGAGTTCTTTTTGGGTGAATATGGCGGGGTAAAAATAACTGCGCCAGTCGAATTGAAACCTGACTGGGAGGCCATCCGCAATAAAAATACGGCCCACCCTACTGGCTTCGACGTGCATTTAAAAGTTGGGCAAAACTCTCTGTTACCTGTTCGTATCGGACTTAATTTATTTGAACTTCTGAACAAATTAAACAATGGCTATCGCCCCAATAAATACGATAAAAATGCCATTGTTCTACTGGACGAAATCGTTGAGTTGATTACTGAACAGGCCAAATCCAGCAGCGAAATCAAGTTTTATGCTGGTGGGCAGCGAGTTTATCGCGCTAAAGCGGACGACGACATGATTACCATTAGCGGTATGGAGGGTTAGTGGAATGTACCCTATCGCAACGACGTTAAAAGTGGGTAACAATCAACTGGATAGTTATCTGCCGATACGTAACAAAAACAATGATATTAACTGGCAATTTGTCACCGGATTGGTGCTTAGCTACGCCCTGAAGCGTAAAATTGATGCCTATACTCCCAGTCAATTTCGCGATGATTGCAAGGCTCATTTGCAAGAATTGCTCGATGAACCAGCATTCTGGACTGTACTGGAGCGGATGTATTTTTCCAGTGAAGATATCTTTCGTGTATCTCCGCTTTTTTTACTATTTCATGCTCAGTTTGATGGCGAAAAAATAAGTGGCGCTTCAATGGCCGATAAACGCCTTGGTACGCTGTTTGCTAATCTGATGGGGGATTTCAGTCTGGAATATCCCATCCAAGATAAGCTGAACTTCATTGAGCAGCAAATGCTAAATAAGCTCAATGAAAAAATAAAGTTACTGGGAAAAGGTCCATTCACCGAAGAACAACCCTATCTTCCCTATCTGGTGACTTGTTTTCAGTCTGATCTGGCATTTTTGGCAGAACACCCTCAATATTTGTTACAAGAATTGACCAATACTCTGCGTTTATATGCCTTTAGCTGGTGTGCCCAACTGGCGCTCAATCTGGACAACTGGCAGGACGGCGAGCCACAAAGTAAGTCGCTTTTCTTTATTCTCGACACTGAAAAAGCCAGTTCTGAACGGGATCAAATAAAACGCTTTGGTTATAAGTGGTTCGCTCGTCAAAGTGAAAAACTTTTCCCAATACTCTCCGCGCTAGAAGTTCTACAAATAAAAGGAGATAAGAAGCGTCCGCTCTGGCAGGTCTATCAGGATTGCTTAAATTTTTCCGATAACTCATCTCGATTGCTGCAAGATCTCAATAATTATTTGCAGGAATTTATCGAAAAGCGCGAGCTTTCGGCATCGAAGTATACGCAAGCCGTTACGCTGGAAGAAGCTTTTAAACAATTATTAACCGTTGCTGTTGAACAGTTTCAGGATAAGAAATCTGATCGTGCGACAGTTAACCGGAAATACATCAACGAGCTTGAAACCCAGATCTGCACCGATTTCATTCAGGTGCGTGGTCGGGCGGGAAAAGTACTGGTACTGAATCAGGATCGTCTGCTGCTGTTGACCAATCTCACTGTGGGTAAAAATGACAAACTACGCCTGCATGAGTTGTTGCGCGGTTTTGAACAGCGCGGATTTTATCTGGATAACCAGTCGGCACAAACGCTGGTAGCGTTTTATGAACGTATGGGAAATGTGGAGCGAATGAGTGACAGTGGAGACGCCGTGTATGTCCGTAAAACAGTATGAAACCTATCTGGCGGAAACCTTTATTGAATGGGTAAGTGGCATTATTCAACCTGGTGAGCGTTACCAGTTTAAATCTCCTGACCCTGACAATGCCCTGCAACTCTGGCAGGCTTTTGTTGATCTGGCAGGTGACAATCAACTGGAAATTGCGCCAGAGCAGCGCCTTGCCTGTCTCTCCTGTAATGGTATTCAACTTATTCCGGTGCTGCACGGAGCCGCAGCGCCAGCATTCACGGAAAACTACATATCCCATTTGCGCGATGAAGTTGCTGGCCGCAGCGGGGTGTTTGCCAAATCTGCACTGTTGATTATTCATAACAGCATGCTGGACACCCTGATTAACAGCACAAAAGACGTCGCGGCACCGGGAGCTATCTGGCATCCCGAAACCTTCAGTCATGAACTGGAAAAGTTGATCACGACGGACAACAACCGTTCAGAGTTGTCGCGTTGCTTATTAAAGGATCAACGAACAACGGTACTGGATGAAGGTGCGACCGTATTTGGCTTCTCGTCGTTGTATCGCCTGCTGGACGACGGCAATCTGGATTTCTCCGAGCTATCGCTGTTTAAAGATGATGAACTACTGAATTTTAGCCAGAAACAGCTCCATACCCGACTGAATGAAAACAGGAAGTTATTTCGTCAAATCGAGGACAGCGTTGAACGCTACAGTGGGCAACTGGAGAACGTATTAACTGAATTCAGCGCCAAATTTATTCAGGAACATTTCAACGATAAAGACGACTGGCGCGAGCTTGATTTCGCTGTTTATCTAAACGAAAAAGAACAGAACCGCGAACAAAAACTGGTACTGGATGATATCACGGTCGAAAATGGCGTGATTTGGCAACGGGCGAAAAGTGCAAGTAAAGCTGGCAAGCGCGACATCAGCCTGCTGGTACAGGTACCACCAGAACAATCGCAAACTGAGCTGGAGTTTTGCTTTCAGGGCAACGATCTTCAGGATAATCAGATAAAAATTGCGCATCATCGTCAGTTAAAAAAAGAGCGTTTCTGGCGAATTAGTCGTGCAGGGGGAAAAAGCTCCCGTATTATGGCGTCGGTTCCTTTCGATGGGAATCCCTGCTTCTTTAGCCTCGAACTGACTAACCGCAATAATTCTGCCGAAGAATACAAGTTCCGCCTGTTGCTGGTCAGGCAGGGACAATTCTGGCTAGACGATATTCAGCATTGTTTCCGTATCGAGCCAGGTAAACCACAAATCACACTCCAACGTGAAGACAACGAACTACGAATCGCTGAGTCGGGTAGCCAGGTCTGTATACTGGATGAAGAAAATGGTGATATTGACTGCCAGCATTATGCATTGGTGAATTTTGAAACACTGGCAAATCAAAGCGATCTGATCCAATTTAAGCTTGTTTCAGGTGATTCTTGTCTGGCATTCAATATCGAAGGGCCGGGAGCCGAAGAAGGGTTAACCTTACCGCTACTTTTTGACCAGAGTCGTTTCAATAAACTGTTCAAAGAAGACGGGAATGCGTCCTGGAACCGGTTGAAGGGCCGTATCATTCTTGATAATACCGAACACAAGGTTGTCGGTGTTCGCCAGCAGTTACTGACGCTGGAAGCCTCATTAGTTGATCAACGTCTTTTGGGGACAGGAGATGATGATAGCGCGTTTGCGCTGGATGAACTCGTTGCCAGCCACCCCGATCTTTATAACGCCTACGACCAATTATTCCTCTACTACCAGCGCTGCGGTACTTTACCTAGCCTGGTATCGTGGTCAGCAGAATACTGCGCGCTGGTAAGCCATATAGTGACGACCTTTGAACAGGCGCTTCAACAAATCGAGTTGAGCAGAGCGTTAACAGCGCAGGAAAAGCGCCTGCTCCATCTGGGTATTTGTAACGTCGATAGTCATGAACGTCTCTCCCCGTTGCATCCCCTGGTGTTGGCCTACCATTTACAACTGGTACAAACTATCTGCGCAGAGCAGGAACAATACGACTCAGCGTCATTTGCCACACTACCGACCATTACGCTTAATCGTCTGGTGGTGTCCGGCTTGATGCCGTTCGTTTACCACAGTGAACACGAATACGCACAGTTGCAACCGGTGGAAGAAAATCGCTTCTGGATCGATGTCGTTCCCCAGCGCCAGGTGAGCCACGATTACGTAAAACGTTTGGTAAAAGACAAGCTCAATGAATTTACCGAAGCCTACGCCCGGCTATTTCAGAGTCCCGGAAACAATGCATTGATTATTAATGCTATTAATCAGGGAACAGCGAAAGAACTGTTTCTGGGGTTAGTGGAATATTTTAAGCAGGAAAAAGAGCATGCTATTTCGGTGCATGTAAATTGCTACGATGAACGCCTGCTGCCAAATATGTTTGATCGATTTGCCGAGAGTGGCAGCTATGAACAGCTTAAAAACGACCTTGACCTGAACAGCGGCGCGTGGCGAGCTGAGGCCGATATGCTGATTGACTTGTTGCGCAGTCGGTTAACGTTTAGCAAATTTGTCCTGCCGTCAGAAAACGACAAATTGGCCTATGCACATCTGGCGTTTTTCACCAATACAGCTCCGGTGGATTGCCGCCAGATCCGCATTGAGGATGCAGCCAGCGGTGTACTGTGTCATGGGTTGATTGCCGGAGAAGGAGCTGAAACACAGGGGGATGCTTACTTTACCGCGTTTGGCCTGCGGAATGTTGATACTGAATCTTACTGCGCTCTACGACTTGCCAGGTTAGTGGGCTGCCTGTGGCAGCCAGCGCGTCAGAGCAACAGTCAATACCACGGACAAGGGATTGGACTGGCCGTAAGCGGCAATTTTAAACAGCTACTCAATTATTCTTACAACAGTGCGCTCTGGACCACCATTATTGACCCCAAAGTTACTCTCGACTTCTTTACTAGCCAAAAAGATGTTGTGCTAATCCACTATTCCGATCAGTACACCAGTTGTGCAGGCTACGATGCGGTGACGGTAACGAAGCAGGTCGATCTGTTCCTCCGCTTGCTCCAGACCGAAAGCCAGTCCGGGCAATCTGCCGTTGATAGCCAGCATCTACTTGCCGAATTTAATGCTTTTAACGGCGAGTGGTTGCTGAAGATGTTGCGCTCCAGTGAAAAAGAACGCAAAGAGAAATATGGCATCATTGGCGCATATAAATTTGTACAGTCCATGCTGAGTGAGTCTGATATCTGCTGGGTACCGCTATCTGTAGCCGAAATGATTCGCGTATCTGGTAACGTCGGGCTAAAGATGAAGGAAAGCGATTTATCCAGAAATCTACAGGGGTACCGTAAAGGCGCGATCTCTGATGATGTGCTCTTTGTTGGTTTTAAAGAAAACCGCCTCTATTTACTGCCGCTGGAAGTCAAAACCGGCGCTCGACCAGATTACAACTATGCGGGCCAGCAGGCAGCTGAGCTTAAACGTTATTTACAGCAGGATATTCTGGAGCCGCATACACTGGCATCGCAACTTTATCGAGCGCTCTTTATTCGACAGGTGCTGATGCAGGTAGAGAAACTTCGTCTGTACGGTGTGCTGGACAGTCATAAGCTGGCTCCCCTGTTGGATCGCCGCGAATGGTGGTTGACGGGTGACTATCAGTTGGGTGAGTTAAAAGACTATGCTAATGGCTTTGTTGTTGCACATGTAGACAGCGGATCTTGCTTCGATCTCTCCTATAAAGAGACGACAGGGAATATCTTACAGATCGAAATTCCTTATTCATTACTACCCTCGTTAATCACTACCCGTGAAGGTGAATTGCCATTGGCTGAACGCTACCGGGTACCAGATAAATACCGTCTTAAGCCAGAGTGTGATGAGCGCCCATCCCCATCTACATCGGGTGTGCAGGTAATTACACCGCCAGACACACGGCCTGATACTCCAAAGCCGACACCTGAGGTCAGCACTGTACCCTTACAAGTATTATTTGGTCATGACGCTACACGGCAAACCCCATTGTTCTGGGAACCGACCAACACCACGAAGTTTATGAATACCAACACTGGCATCATCGGTACGATGGGAACCGGGAAAACGCAATTTACCAAATCGCTGGTGACACAATTAATGCGTAACCAATCCTGTAACATTGATGGAAAATCGATTGGTTTACTGATCTTTGATTATAAATCTGACTATGTGGACGAGGCTTTTCTGAAGGCTACTGGCGGTAAGAAATATCAATTATCGTTACTACCTTATAACCCTTTGTCACTGTTTGGTGATATGCCCATGTTACCCAGACATACGGCAATCGCATTTTCTGAAACAATGGGGAAAGCCTATAACCTGGGTGTGAAACAGCGTATGAAACTGGTTACGCTAATCATGGAGTGCTATGAATTAGCAGGAATAGTGCCTCATGATCGCTCAACCTGGAATCGTGTAGCACCGACCATAGAAGATGTGTGGCAGCGATATCTGGCTCAGGAAAAAGTAGAAGAAGACTCATTGTACGCCGCGCTTTATAACTTAGCTGGGTTTCAGATATTTGAAACAGACCCAGAGAAAATGACCAGTCTGTATGATCTGGTGGATGGTGTCACTGTTATCGAATTGGCTGGCTACTCATCAGAGATTCAAAACCTGGTGGTTGCGCTAACTCTGGATCTGTTTTATGCGCAAATGCAAAAACGCGGCAAGCCAGTGATTCAGGGGGATTATCGTCAGCTCACCAAGATGATTCTGGTGGATGAGGCAGATAACTTTATGCGTCAGGACTTTGCCAGTCTGAGGAAGATCCTTAAAGAAGGTCGTGAATATGGTGTTGGAGCGATCCTGTCAACGCAGGAGATTACCCACTTCAAAACTGGAGAAAATAATTACGCTTCATATATTCTAACCTGGGTTATCCATCGTGTGTCAGAAATTAAGAATGCGGATATCAAAGCTGTATTCAACGTGGATGATAAGGGCGAACAGGAATCGTTGATGGGGCAGATTCGGCAGCTTGAAAAACATTTTAGTCTGTATATTGATGGGTATAAGCGGGTTAGGAAGATGAGAGACCTAGCGTTTTGGGAGTTGCTGACGAATGAGTGAAAAAAGACCTGAAAGTATAATCGTGCTAATTTCAGAAGTTTGGCGGCGGATCAAATTGATCAGCTCAAATCATTTTTTTTACATCTATTTTATCTTGATTATTGTTCTCGCTGGAACTTTTGGAATTTGGTATGTTATTTTCTCTTCAGGAGAGTCATTGTGGACACGACTGCTAAATAATATGAATACGATAAATCTTGTTTCATTTTCGGTTCCATTATTGGCTACAACAATATTCGACAAACTAATGGTAGAGAAAACCAGTGAGGAGCTTGAGGAGGATTGTATCCCTGTACAGCGTTGGTTAAAACTAGGTTCTCTTTTTATGTTTATCATCATTACTATTTTTTATGGAATTGGAGCTGGTAGTGGTTCTGTATTTTCATTTTGGTCATTCGCAGCTTGGTCTCTGTCTCTATTGTATTGGGTTTTATCTAATATTGAAAATCCTAATTATTCAATGAACATTGATCTAAAATCATCATCAGGTGGTACCAAGATCGGTTCTGTTGACAATTTAAGGAGAGGGTGAAGATGAGTTTTTATACAGGTAAAACAATAAAAGTTAGGCAGCCATTTGGTGATTTTTATATTGCATCAATTCCTGCCAAACTATTAATTCAGGTATGTTACTCATTCGCAGCCCAGTATGGTAATGAAGTATTAACTGGAGTACAGCGGGGAATCAACGAAAATAGAGTGAAGGCAATAGCTCATTTTTGCTCCACAAATGACGCAATGTTTCCAACATCCGTTATATTATCTGCTAATTTAGATGCTAATGGAGAAACAGTAAGTAAACCTTGGTATATAGATACTGATTCTAATCTAGTAATACCTTCATCAGAAATAAATGCATCAATTGTGGATGGTCAGCATAGAATAGAAGGATTAAAAAAAGCAATCGAAAGCGGTGAACTCGCTGCTGATTTCGATCTTGTATGCGCTATTTACTTTGAGCTGCCAGCACCTAAGCAAGCAGAAGTATTCGCCACAATAAACTTCAATCAACAAAAGGTTGATAAAAGTCTTGCCTATCAATTATTTGGATATGACCTAGATTCTGTTGATAGTGAGTTTTGGTCTCCTGATACGTTAGCTATTTATTTGACGAGACTGCTAGATAAAGAAGACAATTCACCTTTAAAAGGGAGAATTGATTTTGGCATGAAGAAATTAGACCTTAGCCATCAAAACAAAAATTTTTTCGATAATGATTGGTATATTTCAACATCTACCATCGTTCAAGGTATTACATCTTTAATATCAACAAATGCCTCAAAAGACAGATATTATTTGCATAAACGCCGTTTGTTTAAAAAAGATCGAAGCATTTTAAAAGATATACCATCGAAAGCCCCATTAAGAGATGATTATATAAATAATAAAGATGGGCAATTGTATGATCTTATCAGTGATTATTTTAAATATTGTAATGCATTTTTTTGGAATTCAGAAAACATAAATTTTATGAGAAAAACCATTGGCATTCAGGCTTTGTTTGATTTATTAAAAGCGATTGTAAGTGACATCAAAAATAAGAAAGGTATTATTTCATTTAATGAAATATGTACTTACCTACGTAACATAGACATACAAAAACTTAAAGACCTGAATGTTAATTATTCAGGAATTGGTCGTTCGCAAATTAGAGACCATCTTAAAAAACAATGTGGTATAGTTTAAGTTGAAAATCTATTAGATCATCCTGATCCCCCTTTTTCATATGAAAAGGGGGGATCAATTATATTGCTAAACTTAGCTCCTTCAAGCTTCTATAATTTCTTAATGCCGCAATCCCATCCTCCACATGCGCAGCCCATGCTTTAACCATATCCTTCTGAGCTAACTGCGGATAAAGCATCTTCAATACCAGTTCCGTAGTCTGTAATGTCTCCCCCAGCCACGTAATTTTATCCAACACCAGCGAACCATCCAGTTTCCGATTATCCCGTTCCGGTGAATAGCGAAACTCACTCTCCACCGAGCGAAAAAATGCCAATCGGGCAGCGACGTTAGGAGTGATCCCTGTATACCCTTTCAATCTTTTAAGCTGCTCTTCAGTCTGACGACTCAGCACCATTCGATTCGGGAGCATCAGACAGCCTCCTTAGTTAATTCCCAGAAATAACCGGGCTTCAACGCTGATGATTTAGTATGCGTGTTAAATACTATCTCGTAAGCATGAGAAATATCATCGCGTAATTGGTCAACAAAATAACGTTCATCCACTTCCGTATCAGTAGACAATAGCACCACTTGATGGCTGGCAAATGGGAAATAATGGTTAATTAGTTTATCCCGATGTTGTGAATCCAGACGTCCTAATGGCGTATCAATAATCACCGGCAAATCACGACCAGAAGTTTTTGCCAGCGCCTCAAGAATAGCAATGGCATAAATTTGCTTTTCACCGGCAGATAGTAGCTTACGATTAATGACAGCTCCCTTCTCATCAATTAACTCAACATCAAATGTCTCTGGGTTAATATGAGCACTCAGTTGCATATCTTCTTTACGAGCCAGTTTGCGATAGGCAACTTCAAAGTTAGCAGATAGCGTCTTTACTCTCGCCTGAGTTAATACGTCGCTATACCGATCGAGTAAATTGATTGTTTCCTGCGCATTTTTAAAGGCGCTACTAAAGCCATGCTGACTGCGGGCCGCATCATGCAGTTTTTGCACCTGACGGACACAATCCAGTTGCTGTTGCTTAACCCGTTTAGCGTCTTCCAGCAATGAAAGATATTTTTGCCGCTGATTTTCACGCTGCTTATCCAGATCGCGCAGCTTTTCAAAAAGATCCATTAACTGCTCATCTTCCGGAGCACGGGCAATATTGGCAGCGGCTTGCTCTAGTAGCTGTTCAATTTCTGCTAACTGAATACGGTAAAGATCGAAGCGCTGCCATGCCTTTTTACTGTCCTGCTCTATTGATTGCTGGAGCATGCCGGCTTCACGTTCAGAAATATCAAACAACAAATCGCCCTTCGGCTTAGTTGCCATATATTCTTTCAGATTATCAGTAATCGCCTCGGCTGCAATTTTACTGGTAGTACTAGAGCGTAATGCAATATCGTTTCTGAGCTGGGCCAAAAATAGCCTTAACTCTTTTTCAAAGCTTTGAGCTTGTTTGATCTGTGTTTCATCAGCAATTTTTTCCAGCAACTCGGATAAAATATTGGGAGCCAGTGCATAAGGTAATGATCCATCACATTCCTGACGCAGTGCTTTTTCCAGGCGCTCCTTATCTTTTAGCAGTGTTTCAACTTTCTGCTTTTCCTGCGCTTTTGTCTGCGCAAATGCACCGCCCTGCGCATTCAACAAGCCTTCATAGCGAATAATGTCTTTAGACAGAAACTCGATTCTAGATTTGGCAAAATCAGCTTTTTCCAGCAATGCTTCTGTCTGACAAGCTAAGTCTCTACTTTGTTTTTCCAGCACTTCAATCTGCTGTTGCTGAGTTTCCGCTAACTGGCTGGATTGTTGGCGCTTAACGAAAATCATTAAGTCATTACGCAGTTTGGATATCAGATCCAGGCCCAATAAACGGCGTACAGCGGTGCGCAAAATATTGCCAGATTCATCTTCTGCCAGTTCTGCAATTTTCTCGCCATCAAAAAAGAACAAATCAGCAATACCATGAGGAATTAATTCATTAAGAAACCCCTGGCACTGATCATAATCCAGTTCACTGAGTGGTTGGCCATCCTTTTGTAAAGAAAGGCGATCTTTCTTGCCCTTTTTCCAGGTTCGCGTAACGGTAAACTCTGATTCCTGCCCCCCCTTATTATAGGTAAAGGTCAGTTCAACAGCCGCCTCTTCCGGTTGCTCAATATAGTACGCACCTTTGTGAATCAACGAACTAAGATGCTCAATATAATCCTGTTGCTGAGTCGCGAGCCCAAATGCCAGCCGCCCATACAATGCCAGTCGGATAGCCGACAGAATAGACGTTTTTCCTGCACCATTTAAACCGCCAAACAGCACAATCGGACGAGGGTTTACTTCATGTGGCCGCTTTCTTGGAGCCAGATCAATCGTGTGAGTACCGTTAAATACCCGAAAATTATGTAATACCAGTTGTTTAATGAGCACGTTCGTTTTCCTCGCCGACCAATACAGAGGATTCGCTGGCATCGACAATTCTGCGCTGTAAAACCTGAAGTTCAGCCTCCAGCTTGGTGATTTCTTCCTGGTGAATATCCCGGTCGTTACGTTTTTGTAGCGCTGCCTGCTGTTGCTTAATCTCTTCGAGACTACCCCAATCCTGTTTTAAAATGGTGCCAAGTTTGTCAAAAATCCCCTGACGGCGACTTAATCC
The DNA here is from genome assembly GCF_046487395.1 of Escherichia sp. WS1450. Taxonomy (NCBI): domain Bacteria; kingdom Pseudomonadati; phylum Pseudomonadota; class Gammaproteobacteria; order Enterobacterales; family Enterobacteriaceae; genus Escherichia; species Escherichia sp. WS1450. The sequence continues at coordinate 37,182 of NZ_JBJQJO010000014.1, read as the reverse complement.
TTCCATTGAAACTTCCAGCTCAATCAATTTCATCACCATCTCTGGCACAACATCAAACCCCTGAGCTATCTGCACCAGCAAATCGGCATCGCTGGCGTCAAAACGTGATTGATCATCTACGACCCAATCCAGATCCCGCTGGTACACCTCACGGTAAATACCTGGTAGTGTGTCGTACCAGTCTGGTTCATTAGGATCTTTCAACCACTCCTGGCGGATAGCGTGAAGCTCCGGATGCGTAATCAACGTGATGGTGTGGCCCTGAGCATTCAAATCTCGCTCAATCTCCAGCAACTCTTTAAGCCACTGCTGACGGTATTTGAGCCAGTAAGGACCGGGAACATGCTTACGCTCTGCACTAATTTCTTCGCCATCTTTTGCATATTGATAACTGACTTTGCCAGTACGACGCTTATAGTTGCGAAATGTATCCTTATTTGCGGGATCTGTAGTGAATGCTAGCAGGTCGCGGTATTTCAGCAACGGAGCCATCCACTCTTCGCCATTTTTAATCAGGCTCTCCATCGCTTTATCTTTGGTGACAACGGTACAGGTCCAGCAACCAAAGCGAGAATTACCACAGGAAGGTGTGCTTTCATCAATCACCAATGGGCATTCACCCTGTGCGGAAGAGTCCATATACAACGTCCACAGAGGGCGATTATTGCCCCCCCACGGACTTTCCCATTCATCAATATCTTCAGGAGCATATCGGAATGCGCCGCGCAGCAACTTCCAGACATCTTCGACATCCCAGCTATCAATGGGCGTATAAATAAAGGCATTCGCCAGGGTAGTATGCCGGGCAAGTCGAGACCCATCAATTTTGTGTTTTGCGATCACCTGAGCACGAGAAGCACTTTCGCTGCTGCGCGATCCCAACACCACAATCACTTCATCGAACTGGCTGACTTTATCTTTAATAAAGTCGCTAACCGGGTTGATTTTCATACGCTCGGTACACCAGCGAAAACTACGGGTAGGGGCAGGATAGCCTTTACCCAGCAAATTAACCCAAAAGGTTTCATTGGTTTTCGGCGTTACCGCATGTTGAGTAATTGGCAAGCCATTACGTTTAGCGCCGGCTTCGATCTGCAACATGGTTTTCTTAATGAGATCCACCACTACCGGTGTTTCTACCAGCGTATCGGACGACACAACAAAAACATCTTTACTACGCATTTCCGGAGGCAAGCCCAGCAAAGCCAGATACACCAGCGTAATAACCGCTGATGAGTCTTTCCCGCCACTGTAGCCAATCACCCACGGACGTTTATCAGCACAATAAATCCGCTGAACTTCAGCAACATATTCAGCCAGAGGACGCCCGGCGAATAGCTCCTGATTAATAAAATCTTCGTACTCGGCCAGATCGAAGGCCTGAACTAATTTACTCATGAGACAACCATTTGAGCTTCAAGCTCCTGTTCTTCAGGAGTGAGGGGGATAGAGAGTGCGATTTTCAATGCATTGCAGGTTAACTGAATAGCAGTACTGGTCTTGCTTAGTTTACCGTGCTGCATTGCTCGTTTGATGAGATCAGGGTTATTTCTGCGCCAGTTGAAGGTTTTGAGCGCAGTAATTTTCTCCGGCCACTCTTCAGGATAATCCGTTAATAAGGTACAGCCCAGTTGGCCGAGCGCCTGCAACCCAATGCCGTGAGCATGGATATAGTCCTGTCGTAACTGAACGGGAGAAACTTCCTTTTTAGCTGCCAGCTGCCAATCCGGCATCACATGAAAAATAGCCTGCCAGTAGCGACTTGCTAACTGAACACATTCGTCAAAATTGCTCTGTTTGGGATCTTTACCCAACAATGCACGAGTAGCCTGCTTGATGCTACTTAATGTAAATAATTTATTAGACCGCTGACTGATACCCGATTTTTCCAGCTCCGTCATCCCGATAAATGGTTCTACTGACATTGCCAGATACCGCGCCAGGTTTGAACTAGCGTCACGATGATCGTACAGCGATGCCAGTGAAGGACTGGGGCGAATGGCGTATTTATTTAGATCAGCGAACATCTGCTGGCTGCGTTTTAATCCCTCATCGACAAAAAACAGCACCGGAATGTTATCCTGCCCCAACTCCGGGCGAGCATCTAAAGCGTCTTCAATCGCTTTACGGCGATGCTGACCATCATTGATCAGAATTTGCGCATCCATTGGCACACATAACATACCAAGGTTGTTAGAACCAGGAAACTCATCAAACTGAACATCAACGGCAATGGACGCCGTTAGCGCTGAAAATACATAATCTTTAGGATTGTCCAGCAGATAACGTACCATTTCGGGGATGCGTGATTTATTTAGCGTACGTTGAGCGCGTAATTCTGGGGGGACATCATTTTCATCAAAACTGAAAATTTTGGGGATAATCCTCATTGGGCATGTGGCGATGTAGAAGGGGCGACCAGCCTGTATGCCACGTATAGCTGGAAACGAGTAACAATAATCTGCATCAACACTAGCCATACTGTAATCCGTCTTAAACATAGGGTGAATTGAGTAACGTAATATTTTACGTAATATATGATTCAATTTGTAGCTTTTTTACGTAATTTTTTGCGTACTTCATTCCATTTCATCCTCAAATTATCACCAACTTTTCAGGGCTAAGTTTTCAGACTGATTAACGTGAGAGAATGAGATTTTCCCCCTTCTGGGCCGTGAGCGTTTCCTTTGTGGCTCATTTTGCGAATCGACTGTCATGGCAGGTATTAGCAGGTAAGCTTATGATATTGTCTATTCACAAATTTACGATAAATTCAAGGAGAAACTCAATTTCCAAAAAATGAGTTCCCCTTTCTGCGCCAGAAATTACGGTGTAATCTCCCTTTTGCAAAAAGCTGTCGGTTGACAGCCCCTTTGGCTTCATGGTCTGCAAGAAGCCCCTGATTTATCAGGACGACCAGCCCACTACCGGTACGACCTCCGCAATACCGGAACGCGAAAGCGTTTGAGGCCAGGAGTACATACACCGGACGGCTCCATCGTCATCGCTTAACGGCAACAGTCTTCACCGGATGCACGGCTTCTCTTTGCCTGAATTTCTCCCGGCCCATTTATACCCTGCTGATAACCAGCGCCCTTTACATGACGGGCTGCGGCCTGCATTGCCGCCAGACTTTGCTGCCGCGTGACCGTCATCCTGCACCAGAGTGTTAATTTTCAGCTCCTGCGGCAGACCAGGACGTCAGTCGCTCACGCAGAGTGAGAGACTGACGCCCGCAGAAATTTTCATCTGCACCAGTCATATCAACTGTTCCAGCCACAGGCGAGCTTCTGACGTCGCTTTTCAGCAATTATCTCAACAATTCATTCACAAAAGGAGAACATGAGCCAGTGCCGGAGGGGGACCACCAGGACGGTCCGGGGGATGACCAGCTAACGCTGGCGGCTGCTCTGAGAGCACAACCGATACCCCGCAAAACCTCAACAGCCGTCGCCCCGGCGCTCAGGTACTGCTCGCGGCCCCGACAAAAATCAGGGGCTATCGGCCTATGCGCCGGGGAAAGCTGTACTGCTGTATCCGTTGTTTGTTGTGGTTTTGTGAAAATCAGGAGCGAGAGAAGAGGAATACGTAAAATGGGTATGCTGGAAAGAGAGATGAAAAACCTGGCGCGGCAGGCTGGCGGGTCGCACAAGATTGTCCATGACCGTATCGCCACGGCAGGACGGTTCTGTGGACGCCTGATGGAACTGAACGTTCAGATACGCTATGTCCACCATTTAAAGACGAAGCATATTGAGGCGTATATTCAGGTGCGGCTGGCGCAGGGGATTCAGAAACAGACGCTGCATAATGAAACGGCGGCCATCCGTAAAATACTGACGCAGGCCGGGCGCGAAAAGCTGGCGCAGAGTGAGCGGATATCGAATAAATCGCTGGGGCTGGCTGGCGTATCCCGCAACGGTACGCGGAAAGCCATTACGCCGGAATATTATCAACAGATGGCAGAGACTGCCCGGCTGAAAGACGCGGGACTGGAGGCAGCGCTGGAGCTGGCACGGCTGATGGGGTTACGTTCACAGGAAGCAGTACGCTGTTCCGGTTCACTAAAAACCTGGCGCGAAGCACTGGCGCACGGCGACACCCGGCTGACCGTGGTACTCGGCACCAAAGGCGGACGGCCCCGCGGCACCCTTATTCAGGATACTGGCGCAGTTAAACGGGCGCTTGAGACTGCCATTGCGGTGACAGAACGGCGTAACGGCAGGCTGATTGATACGGCGAGCCTTAAACAGGCAATAAAATACTGGCGCAACCACACTTTGCGTATGGGCTGACGGACAAATACTCCCCGCACTCACTGCGCTACGCCTGGGCGCAGGACGATATCCGCCGGTATCTGGCGCAAGGATTCAGCGAAAAAGAGGCGCTGGCAATGGTGGCGATGGGCCTGGGGCATGGCGACGGGCACGGTCGCTGGGTGAAGCAGGTGTACGCACACGAATGGAAGAAGGAATAACAGCTTTCATGGCTGGCGCAAAATAATACATTATGCAGTAACGGCGGTAATTTCTCTGATGCAGCTGTCAGGGAAAATCAAACCGGATAGCGCCGTTACTGCGTAACGCCAGCAATTTACCACTCCCTCTTTACTGGATATGGCGCAGAGAGCAATGGGTATTGATTATACAGATCCAGACTACAATAACGCTTCTGGTGCAGGCTCTCATGATACCTATCTGAATAAGCTGACTCCGTCAGAAAGGGAAAGGGTTATAAAGGTTAAAGGTGGCTAAGGGTAACAGCCCTGGCCGGAAAAGGCCGAAAACCAAAGGGCCACAAACTGGCGCAGTCCTGGATAGTTATGGTAGTTGAATGCAGGTTTGGTTGATCACAATACAGCCTGGTGTGTACAGCTTGTTCATTAACTGACCACACTGCACGTTCACAACACCCCATCCAAAGAACAAAATGAATGCTTCCGGACTAACATCCTCACAGGCCGCTATATCGTGCCAAACAAGTACGCCAGTAAGTACGCGAGAGGAAAAATGAGAAGATCTTTATGAGAGGAAAAATTGTAACTCTTTGATTTAATGGTGATAATAGGAACAATACACATAGGCGATAAGCTTTGTTTTTGTTGCCTTTTTTATTGTTCATTTTTTATAGATACCCCCAAAAGTACCCCCATATCTTTTTCCGCCCCTGAAATTTGGTTGTTATTCATACAGCATATCAGGCGGTAACGCTCTCCCTTTAACCCACTTATTGTATGATAGTGCTATCCCACAATAAGGAATCAGCCAGCCATGAGAATGACCAGCCGTAAAAAAGAGATACTCAGTTATTTTGAGCCGGATAACCTAGAATGGGTGACAGGTGAGATTGGTGCGCCGCCGTTCGATGTGTCGGGCGTGGCCTACCTGCTTCATGGCATGGTGTCGTTCGATAAGCGCCACCAGCTCGAATCAACCCGGCGCACACTGGAAAGCATGGTTGCTGGTGGACTGCTTGAGCGGGTGACAGTGTATGAATCGCGTCAGGTACGGCGCGGCGGTGAGACTAACGCAACGGTCGTGCGCTACGGTTTACCCGGTCACTGCGCTGTTATGCGCGATACTGGCGGCGCTGATAACGCAATATCAGGCGAATACATGCGGGTCAGTTAAGAGCCTGCAATCTGTCGTTAATGTTGTTCAGGTCGTAAACCCGGCGTTCAATATCCAGCATCAGGAAATCGTGGATCTCGGCCTGTTCAGGATTATCAGACTCTCTGGCCTGTAAGAGCAATTCATTGTAACCATGCAAACCACCCGAATTTTCCGCCGGGGTAGTGCCCTTCCCGCGCAAACAGCTAACAGGCTGGATACTGGTATCATGTGTTTGCTTCTCCAGCACAACAAGGCAATCCCACCAGTCGCCAAAGTCATACGTGTAAACCAGCTTGTCACCCTCATTCTGGAGCGCCGCCCATAGTGGCGTGATTGCCGCGTTACCCATGCTTTCATCCTCACCCCATACGCGATACTCGCTACCTGGATCACCTTTACGCCCTTTCTCGAACATATACAGGTGTTCGTCATTCCAGCCAAAAGCTAACTGGATCACGGCATGAAGTTTACTAAAGGGGATTTGCTCTGGAACCAGCACACGCCGCCATATTGGTGGTTTGCTGTCTCGGATGGTTATCTTTATCTGGTACATGCGTCGTGAACCAATAGTGTACGTTTAGGTGGGTATTTTTCTGCTACTGACCAGGATAGAGCTGATGTGCCGGGTCAAGCCAGACAATATGGAATACATTACCGATGAAAAATCCATGTATGCGACCATATTCATTGCGCGATATGGCAAATTGATAAGGTGTATAACTCTGAAACTGTTCATTCAAATGCTGAAATCCCTTAGGTTCAGATGTAGTTTGCCAATCAATCGGATGTGACTTCAACGAACCACCGCGATCGGTGGTGAACTCTCGTTCAGTCATAGTGGAAAGGTCTTTGAGGCGGTCTAACACCTTGCAAAAATAAACAGGATTCTGAGCGCTGAAAGTAAATTTCTCATGCGCCGCATCGATATACCGAAAAGAAAAGTTGATGGTCGTTATGCCTGAACCTGTTCCCCCAGGCACTATTTTTGTTTGCGAGGGTGCAATCTTCGACGCCCTGATTCTTTTCGCCATATTTAGGAAGCCATCGAACGATAAAACTCAGCCGTTACACTTTTATCAATAACATTCTTGCACGGCGCATCTGATGGAACCCCTTCACGTGCCTCCAGCCACGGCTTTTCTTGGTGCGTCATCTGCTCCAGCTCATAAGCTGTATAACCGCCAAATACCTCATAGATTTCCTTTAGATGCTTTGACACATTCGCAGGTAACTCAGGGCAGGCAATCTCTTCGTCTATTGAGCGCCATTTGTAATCTGCAAATCTGGTATACAAATCTCTGGCTACAGGGCCATGTACCCATGCTTCAAACTTGTCAGCAACCAGTTCTTCGCCATCATTCAGCGCCATGAACCAAGCATCAGCATAGAACACCATTTTTTGCAGTTTCAGCGGCGTCATAACATCCCCATGCTCTTGAGCAAAGCAAAGCAGGTAATCCGCTACGCTGTTAAGGGTTGTAACTGCCATTATCCAATCTCCTGCCGTATGTTTTCGTCTATAACTGTCCACTACCGTTAATAATCGCATATAACCACGGGTATTGCCCATCGTAAAATGCCATTTAAAGATTCTGCGTGATGGCTCACCATCCACCGCGCAAGATACCCGGTGCGTTTGGCTGATAATCCGCAATTTGGTTGAAACCGTCCTGGAAACCTCAAGTTTGGAAACCAGCGACTTGCATCGTAGCTTTGCCATTCGGCGGTCATAGTTACTGCTATATCCCTTTATTGGCGAGACCTGCGAGAGGTTTTGTTGTTCGAATATATAAAGGTGAATAAAGGTAATCTACCTGCGCGGCGCAGGCTTCTTCCACTGGTAGGCGGGTGATCGCATCATTTCGCGAAATTTGTCACGCCGGGCTATATTGGCATTAACTGAGCGTTCTATCTCCCGTTGATCTGCCGGGGTTAGCTGGTGGCCTTCGTGCTCCAGTTTGGCGGTGGTCAATAAAGCTATTTCGCGTGGTGTCATACGTCATACCCTCTGGAAGGATGAAACACGCCCGGATTAAATTTCATTTTTCGCGGGTATAAAAAACGATGGGGCGGGCAGTCCCGGATAGTCAGGGCTGTAGAGATTTGACTACCCCCTCCCCACTGGATTCAGGTTACTGCTATTCCGTTAAGCGCTGCTTACGGGGATAGCTGCGTTGTGATTTTGACCATTCAGGTCGCCGCTATTTCCTCACCGATTGGGTGCTACGCGCGCGCGTACTTGTCCCGAAATACCAGAAACCGCCAGCCAGAGGATGATTTCCCTCTGGTGGTCTACCTTTGCCTCTTGCCGCCATTTAACCGGAAGGCGTTACCGTTCGGTTGCGCTATCCCCATGCGGTGTTGCGTTTCGGTAACAGCTTTATGCAGGTCGCCAAATTCCTCAACCTTCACGGGCGGGCGCTTCACGTTCTCCAGACACGTTTCACGGCGGCGCTTTATCCATTCCCGATCATCGTCCTCGCTGCATAACAGCATGACTTCCATCCATCGTGCGGCAGCTCTCCGGTATAGCCCTTTTGACTCCAGCTCTTCAGCTTTCCTGTCCCTTATCATTTCTGCCTCTCAGATTATATAGATAAGCAAAAAGGTGTTGGTTCAGTTGGTTCAGTTGGTTCAATTTGTAAAGATCGTTGTTTTTATTATGTTTTTTCTAAAATATTGAACCAACATCAACTCATTTTGAACCAACACAGCCCAGCTCTGAACCAACAACACAGCGATAGCTTTGTGATTGGCCCGTTATTTTCTGGCTGATATTTGAGCGTATAACAGTGTTATACAGTGATATACTGTATGGATATTACTCACTGATATGGTCTTTGCAATGAGCAAATCTAATCTGGTCGCGTTCCGCATCCCATCTGAATTGCAGGATGAGTTTAATCGGTCTGTTCTCGCTTCTGGAGGGGATAAAACCTCCTGGCTTGTTGATGCGATTCGCATGAAGCTGGGACAGCCGGAAAAGTCTATTGATTCACGAATGCTTGGGCTGGTGGAGCGCATGGAAAAAGCTGCTGCGTCGCTTATTGCCGGAAAGCCGAACATCCCACCAAAGCCATATAACGAAACGGCAGTTATAAAGATCATTGCCGATACCATCCGACAGGGATTTGATAATGGGCGTGTGATAGCTGAACGGATCAATGAAGCAGGCTATCAAACAAAAGCTGGTAAAGCGTGGGATAAAGATATTTACAGCGCGTGGAAGCGTCAGGGAAGCAATGCTGAAAAGTTAAAAGCGGTGATTGATTGTAAGGTCAGCGTATAAACATGAGTGCCCATTGGAAAGCTGCTTGGGCCAATACCTTTATACACCAGCAGGTGGTGACGATAGGTGAGGATCAGGAATGAAAGGCAGAACGCCACACATTGAACATCAAGCCAACCACTTCTCGGATGTTCGCAATGAGATGATTGCCATTCGCGGTGATATGCACGGCTTGGAGCGTCGAATTATTGATAAGATTGATGAAAATAGAGATAAGGCCAGTGAAAATCAAAAGTGGATCATAGGCCTGTTGATTTTATCAATTCTTATCCCGCTACTTATCGCATTGGTCACAAAATGAATATCCAATGTGTATGCTGTCGATGCTACGCGCGCGTACTTGTCGCAAAATATCAGGCAAAGGCCAGATTCAGAACGTCGTGATAACCACCAGCACAACATGAGATGTCATGTAACGCGATTTATCACATCAGATACATGTGATTGGTGTACCCGCATAAAACATCGTCATAGCGCGTCCTGTGCGCATATACGCCGATAATCAACACATCACCACCACTCTGTCTCGTGTAGAGAACAGTTTCATGGTATCCCCCGCCATCGTGTGCGTACTGGTCGGACGTAGTTGCAAAATTTTTTGCAACTGATACCCCTCGCGCGCGTACTTGTCTCGAAATTGGAGTTTTGCTGTGGCAGTGATATCAGAAAAATCTTCCTGTTTCACATAAAGCGGATATGCGCGTACTGTAACGGCCCCATCAACGGGGATCGGATTTGAAATCCCGACCCAAGCTATGTACCAAATGCCATGTCTTGGATATATGATGATTGCCATTCTAAACAACGCTAAAGGGGGTTGGTGTGAGCAGAAAAGATACTAAAGAATTGCTAACTATCTGCATGGTGTACTTTTCAATTTATTTTTGTGCATACATGATAGTCCCAGATGAGTTTGAACATGGCAGTATTATTTATTCCATAACATTCTATTTTTTAGAGCTAACACCAATTTTGGCTATCCTTTTGGCAATACATATTTATTTTTCCTTAAAAAAAGAATCGACTAATTGGGAGAAGGTATGGAGAGATAGAGGATTTCTAACATCACCTAAAGATGATGCATATGAGAGTGATTTTTCTGACTTTATAACAAACTACTACTCCAGCGAAAAATTCAAAAATAGACTGTCTGATGTTTGGGAAACAGCAATGTATTCCATAGGGATTATATTATTGATACTTACTGGTATTGCTCAATATGTTTTTAACATTGACTTATCATTAAATCCTGAAAATTTAATATCGCCATTGATTTTTGGTGAGATATTGATCTTCTCATTCGGAATTTTCTTGAGTGTTGTTCTCTGCTCATTATGCAAGCTACTGACTAACAGGTATCCAGGTGAAGCAAGGAGAGCAAGAAAGGCAAATCCATATTATCTTTTATTTCCTAATGGAGACAGCAGAGATATCTAAGCCATCCATGGCTAACCAGTTATTGAGATTCTTTTTGTGATGCCTGTGCGACTCTGGTGAGCGATTGTGTGACCGTACTGATCGCTCTGTCATATGCTGTGCTACCTTTTGGCGTATTTGCCAGACGTAACAAGGCATTTCGTATAACAGGGCTTTCGTATGCCTTCGCTGCTCCGCCTACGGCACCAGCAGCAGGAACAACAAACGCAGCCGTTTTTAGCATCCCCGCTAATACTGCTGCGTTTATGATGCCACCACCAACTAACAATCCATAAAGCTGCTGACCATTTAAGTTTTGAACGTTCGCTTTTGCCGCGTGTCTTGTATCGTTGAGGTATTTAATAACGCCGTCCAGTTCCTTTCCATGTACGCCTTTAAAGAAAGTTGCTGATTGCTTCCTGTTCCGGTGTAACGCATTAATAAACTTCTCAACACTGATATTTCCAGACGGATCAGTCGCCTTATCTACAGCATTCTGAACTATGGCTGCTCGTGCGTTTTGCCTACCATTGTCATCCAGAAGCCTGTAAAGCTGAGAACGTTCTGATGGGCTTTGGCTAAAAACGAGTTTTGTTACATCCTCAGGCGTGGCCTTGCCGCTGGCTATTGCCTTTTGAACGCGCGTTCTTCCCATCATGTCATTGAATTTAGACCATGAGCGATCAACCCTTGCCATATTAATGGCTTCGTCTGCTCCAAGATTTTTGGCTACGGCTTTTTTCATATCCGCCGTATATGCCTTGTAGATAATATCGCTGGCTTTCTGGAGCGTATCTTTATCAACAGTGTCAGATGACGCCATAAATCGCTTTCGAAGATCGGTTCTGTTTTCCCTCGCCAGACGCAGGTCATTTGGTCCGCTGGTGATATCGTCTTTAAATTGCTGCAAGACTTTTACCGCGGCTCTATCCTGAGATTTGCCCGGGCGGCTTAACACGGCAATCTGATTGTCGATAGCTTTTACCGTGTTTGAGAGATCGACAGGGGTATCCCCCATAGCGTCAATTATGCGGTTATATCGCTTTCCTGCTGCCTCAATGAATTTTTGTTGCCCTTTAGTCGCAGATTCATAAAGCTGTTTATCAGAAATGCCACCCAGACCATCGCTAAATGTTCTGACTAAATTTTCTCGTGCTTGTTGTTGATTCAGCCGATTCTTACCGGTTCCAAAAAAAGGAACTCTTTCGCCTAATGTCTGAGCCTGACTCTGCATAAAGGTTTTATCTTTCAGCATGTCACTGGTCATTAACGGCAGATTTCTTTCCGATGCAAAGTCGACAGCAGCCTTTGCTTCAGGCGACATATCACCACGAACAGCCCTCGAAACCGCACTCGCTGTATTTTCCAGCCCCTTACCAATACCACCAATGCCAGCAGAAATTACCGTTTGTAACGGATCAATATCTTCTCCACCAGCAAGGCTGGTGGCTCCCTGTAGTGCTAAATCTGTAGCTGCTGATTTTCCTATGGCACCAAGCACCGTTCCAGCCCTGCCCGCTGGTGTAAACGCCAGCGCATTAGCCAGAAACGATGCCACGTCTTGCGGTGATAAACCCGGCTTGTTCAGAGCATAATCACCGGATGGTAGGGAAACGATAGTGTTACCCTTCTCATCCTGCCTTAATTTCGCTCCCATGCTCTGAAGAATCTTTTCCTGAGATGCGTCAGAGCCGAAAAGTTGAGACCATCGAGCTTTTAGAGCATCCATGCTGAGTGAGGTTAACTCTGGGGCAAGGTCGACATTTTGCAGTCTCTCCATCTCTGGAGTCATTCGGCTTTCGCCTGTTATAGCATCGCGCATCGCAGCCCCAAGACTGGCTCCCTGTTCTGCTGAACGTTCAAGCCCCTCTCTTTGCTGAGTCGCTAACTTTGCATACCCTGACGCAAGAGAATTATCAGATGATGTATGTTGAATATTTTGAGTTGCTGATTGGGCTCGGTCTATTTCATTCGTTGATGGTAGTGGATAGGCAGCATAAAAAGCCTGCTTAGCCTGCTCTACACTTTCTCCGGCTTGCGGGGCAACGACTTCGTTGAAGTATTGCTCCTGAGCCTGCGCTTTTTGTTCTGGTGCTAACGCCTGATACTGTGGAGAGGCGATAACATCTTTCCATGCTTTAGCCATTAATCACCCCATAGTGAAGAAAAGTTACTGCTGGCTGCTGGCTGTGATACCTGCTCAGATTGCGGCAATGTCTGCGACGAAGAAGAAGTTCCTCTGTCAACTGCTGAAATAACCCGCAAAGCATCATAAGCTCGACCAGAAGCAGCTTTCAGCGAATTGAACTGGTTTTCCATCTTCCGGCGCTTGGTATCAATGGTTTTTGTGGAATCACCAGGCTGAGGGAAATACATTTGATAATATTTTGACATTTCAGCAGGTACGATAGCTGCCCCTGTTTCCTGACGGAGTATTGCCATTATTGCGTCATTAGCATTAACAACGTATTGCTGCTCTGTTGGGCTGAGCGTTAAGTTAGCCAGCGTCCCATTACCCAAAGCATTATTAATGATCGCCACTCGCTGTGGGCTAATCTGGCCTTTCAGTGTATCCATTGAATCAAGAGCATCCCTAACTCTGTATGCAAATCCAGCAGCTTTTTTAGCCCCTTCTGGCGACTTTTCCATGATCTTTTGAGCTGTTGGCAAAGCTATTGGACGAAACCCATCTCCAGATATTGGCTGGTTTAGTTTTCCCTGCTCTTCACTTCCGTCTGTGTAGTATTTTGTGACAGTGCCATCATCGTTTTCCCTAACACTCATTAATTTTTTGGCGTTTGTATTAATTCCAGCCGCTGCCGCAAATGCCGCCGCCCCCTCTGGATCCGCCTTTAACATTTGAGCGTACTGATTGTAATTCTGCATTGCTGCTGTTGGTGCATATGCTGACGTTAACGCATTTGCTCGGCTAATATCCTGCCCTCTCGCCTGAAGTGCTTCGCCAGCCTGATTGCTGCGGATTGTCTCTGCCAACTCGCCGCGCTCAATATCCCGACCTTCCATTTGATCTTTGATATCGAAATACTTCTCATGACCGAGAGAAAACAGCGCCAGATTACCTGCGAAATGCTGGAAGCCCTGCGGGTCATTAACCTGCATTTCAGCAATAGTTTCTGGAGGGATACCTAAACGACGCATCTCCTGCTCATTATCCATCATGAACCTGCCAAATGCGCCCGGACCAAGCGATGAGGCTACCTGTGCTTTGAGCGCCAGATTGCCATAATCATCCCTTTGAGCATCATCGACATAACTCATCCCTTTACGGACTTCCTCAAACTCTTCGGGGAATGCTGTAATAAGATTACGCATCTGCTCCCTGTCGCCGGACGCATAAGCATCTGCATAACCTTTCTGGAATGCCGCTTTACGCTCCTGCTGTTGCTGCTGCTTATAAATGTCAGCAACTCCAGCCAGACCACGAAGGCCTGTCAGAGCAACGTTATTTGCACCTGATCGAGCCAGTTCATTGTTTTCGCGGATCAGACCAAGCGTTGTGTTAATGTCGCTTGCCTTTGGCGCATTCTCGTTTTGCGCACCAATGCCAGCCAGAAAACCACCAGAATTAATACCCTGTTGCCACGTAGCCATAAATTTACCCACGTCCAGTTAAAGTGTAAGCCAGCGCCTTATCCATTAATCCCCGAGCAATTTCGTGGATCGTTGGCGCAACTCCTACCTCTGATTTTTTACGCTGCTCCTCCTGAATTTTCTTTATCGCTTCCATTTGCTTCTCACTTATCAATACTGGCTTTACTGAAATAGCCATAATGCCCCCTTAGAACTGTATAAAACAACAGTCATTATAGTTTCATAAAACGCAACATTCATCATTATGATTGCAAAATATGAAACAAATAGAACAAAAAAATGCCACCGTTCAGTAGCTGGTGGCATCGTTCTGTATGTCAGGTTTTTTATGGACTCTAAAAACTATATTTATGGTGTCGCATTACTCTTCACGGCAGGCGCTTTTCAGTTCTGCCCTTGCTTCTGGCTCCATTGGTAATTTGATTCGCGATCAGCTATGCGGATGGTTTGCTGAACAGGCATAACAACTTCTCAGGGGCTGTTTTCTGAACTACGAAAATTTCGTATTGCTCACTTTCAAAACGTCACGCCCTTGTACACAGGATTTTACGAAAGTCTCGTAAAACACTCTCTGATGCCAGCCAGGTGTTGTGCGCATCAATTCAGTCACATTGTGTTGGTTCAAAATACCGTGTTGTTGGTTCAGTGTTGGTTCAATAAAAAGAATAAAATCCTTATAAAACAATACTCTTTACAAATTGAACCAACTGAACCAACTGAACCAACACCTTTTCTACGCACATGAATAAGCTCATTCTTCAGATGAGTTGTAATCTCCTGGCTGGTAATTGAGTACATAAACGTTTATTTGTCGTCCCTGAATACGTGGTGATTTTCTTTGGTATCCACGACCGCTGTTTGGTGGGGTTAGCATCCCGGCTTTTTTCAACACTTCAGCAAACTGTTTTGCGTTGAAACCACATGCGATCTCCTTTTCAAATGTGGCCGGGAATGTGTAGAAAATCATTGGACTTTCGTCATGTTCTCCACGCTGACGGTATCCGGCTAAATCTTTGATGGGCAAATCTGCCGGGCTGTATGGAAATGGTGCAAAACGGCTAAGCCCATAGGCATTAAGAAATGCCTCCGTTTGTTCAATAATCTGCTGATGCTCTTTGTTACCTGTGCCGAACTCGCGCAACCATGCGTTATAGCTGTGCTGTATCGCATCACGGCATGTCTGAGCATCCCAGCCTGTTACAACCTCGCCTAACAACAATGCGGCCTCCAGAATGGCAAATCGCGCGGCTACACGGTGAACCTGCTCACCATAATCGGATGGGATCAGGCTTCTCCATCTGCTTTCGCAATCACGAACAGTTTTAATAGCCTGTTGCTGGTGGTCTGCCAGCCATTTAATCCACTCACGCCCGGCTGCGCCATGGTGATGCTGGTAAGCGTCTTTCAGTGCGTCTGCGTGCTGTTTTCCGTTCTGGTAATCGTGAAAGCGTACTGCTTTACTCAACGGAATATTCAGCAGTCGCACCAGTTGCCCGGCTTTGGTTTTTCGCCCGGAAGTAGCGATAAATGTTTCTAAATCCATTTCTCCGGTGCTGATTGCCACTGTACGCCAGCGTTTTAGATCCCGGTTTCCACCATCTTTAGCGCCTTGCAGTTTCCCTACACCGTTAAATAACGCATAGGCAGACTGTGAAACACTGACAGGATCAGCGCCCTGACCAACTTCATCAAGCGGCATTAGTCCGTCATTGTGGGCGGCGGCTTCATTTGCCAGCCCCAGCGCGGTTCCGTACCACGTCAGCCGCAGTAAATCAGGGTTGCCGTATAAGCTGCTCGCCACGTTTGCCGTGGTGGTCTTACCTGCGCTCGACTGCTCATAGAAATGAATGCCGAACCCGTCAGCGCCCACCAGCCCAATCAATGGCGCTGCCAGTGCTGCGCCGATCCCGGTCATCATTGAATAGTTACCAAAGGCCAGACGCGCCACGTTATCACGCCAGCTTTTCGCGCTCCCTGAGACGGTATATCCGGCTGCGGCTGAGCTTCTCCCGCTGAACAGCACAGGATTTTCAGGTGTTCCGATGATTTCCCCATCAGGCATGATGTACGCTCCGCATTGCCAGCCAGTGGCATGAGCAACACGCCACAATTCACGAGAGCCACTGCGTTGTAGCCAGTCTGCCAATATTGCTCTGAGGCTGCTTTTGGTCGTGACATTTACCCCACCAGCTTTAAGTGTGCGCCATCCTTCACGTTCACCAATATCAGCCAGTGGAATGGCAGCGGTTGTCGGCGTTTCAGAACCAAACGACAGCCAGCGAAGAATGAGATACTGGTCTTTATCGTCTCTGCCAGTACCGATAACGCTTAACGGAGAACATAACCAGCTTTCGTTATTGATGATTTCTCCACTCTGGCTGTCAGCTCTCGGAGATACCCAATAAATACCATCCTCGCGGCTTTCTATTCTTGGTTTCAGTGGGTCGGTATCCATAACCTTAAAATCGCTTCCCTCAATGGTCTGTGGCTCCTGTTTCACGCCATTACCCTGTGGTTGGTACATTGACTTATTGAACGCTTCTGTGGCGCATTTAATGCCGTGTTTTTGGTGGTAATCATTCCAGTCTGCTTTGTGATCTGTCGGGGGTAATGCCACCCATCCAGAAACAGATAAAGCTGCTTTTTCTGCTGCTATTCTCCCCGTGTTTTGTCTTCCTTCGCTGTGGTCGTTATCCGCAGCAATGATGATTTGTGCTGAAGGAAATTTATCCCGCAGTACCTGGGCGACATATAACAGGTTCCCGGCATCAATCGCCGCCACTGTCAGCGCTTCTGGACGAATTAAATGGGCAGATAATGCCGTTGCCAGCCCTTCTGCGATTAAGATGCTCTGTGTTGTTTCTGGTGCGTTTATGGCGTGATATGCCCCTCGCTTTGCTGAACCTGTCAGGAGTCTTTTTTCACCATGTGAGGTAATAGTCTGTGCTGCTGTGACTGCGCCGGATTTATCCACCAGCGCCAGCAACAGAGATCCATCGGGCAACACTGGGAATGTAAAATCACCTACCCCTTTCGCAACCAGATAATCAGATTTGCCGTTTACAGCCTTTCTGCGCATGTCATCAAACTGACGGGAAAACGTATCCCGTCTTTGTTGTTCGTCCTTCTCTGCCCTTTTCAGGCGCTCCTGTTCGCGTCGCTGGCGCTCGGTTTCCAGTTGTTCCCGTTTCTGGCTGGTGGCTTCTGGTGTTTCCGTTGTCCGGTAATCAATACCCAGAACATCAGCGGCAAGAAGCGCCGCCTCTGTTGTGTCGCAGTTATTTACGCGTTTAATTAAATCCAGCCCATCACCAGCGCCGCACTGATTACAGATGAAGCTACCGCGCCCGTTGTCATCGAACCGGAATCGATCTTTGCCCCCACATGCAGGGCAGGGAGCATGACGGCGCGGAGAGTCAGGGACATTTATGTTCAGGCAGCCCAGCACATGAGGCCAGTTGTTTTCAGACGCACTGATAACCTGACGGATAAGATCAATGTTTCGCATTCTGGCCCCCGTTTAGTGCGTCACTGGTGCTTCTGGGATGCCGTTTTCGTTTCGTTCGGCAATAAAGCTGTTGTGAAGATCGGCAAGCACTTCTCGCCCAAACGAAGTGAGTGTTCCCTGTTCGACATCGAACATGTTGCTGTAAAAAATGATGGCATTATTTGTTCCGACATCAACACCATATTTCTCGATCATTGCGCCCTCAATGTTGTTTGCCATAGCGAGGCGCTCTGCTACTGGATACAGCGGCATGGCGACGATGCCATTGGAATAAACAGAAACCACGGAATGATTGCCACTGTCATCAATAATGCTGACGGTGCCGTTTTCCTTTCTCATTTCATTGATGAATGCTGTTGCTATCAGCCAGCGCCACATAATCACGTGATGCTGTGATGTGTAATCGAAATATCCCTGGTTGCCGCCACTGGCAATAGCGAGATGTATAAACATGCCTTCATCTGGTTTATCGTCATAATCCCCGGCATCCAGACGATTTACGGCATCAATATATGAGACGGCCTCAACGCGTTCTGTCATGCCATCGTTGCTGCGGTACATGATGTTTACGCCGTCAGGCGTTGCTTCTGCATGGAAAGTTAAGAAATTATTCATGTTTCGCCTCGCCTGAATGATTCTGTAACTCATATTTGCCCAACAATTCGTCCGCTTCCTGAATAGCTTCTGGTACGCCATTGAGCAGTGACATAACCGCGCCAATCATTAACTTGTCTCTGTTGCTGGGGCTGGCCCCTTCAAGCCAGAACCCTAAAACAGTCTGAACCTGTTCGATGCGACATTGCGCTTCAATGAGCTGGATGTTGGTCATTTCGCACTCTCCACATCGATTAAACCGATATCTATCAGGGAGGTAACTTTTTGTAGCCAGCTATTGATTACTGTCGCCTGTTCCCCTCCCACCGAGGGAACAATCTCATTCATCACATGAACCAGACCTGTGCGCGCTCTGGTAAGCCGTTCAGTCGCGCAATCTGCGGGAGTGAATGTGTCTGGATATGGCTCTTCACGCCCCAGCAATGATTCAATTTCCAGCTCACACGGATGACGATAAATTAAGTTGATATTCATTTTTCACCCCCAAGAATTACCAGCTCGGCACGGGCATCGTTAACCAAAGATGAGCACGCTTTAATCGCATCCACGACATCAGCAGCGTCCATTTCTTCAGCCGAAAGACTGACAGCAACCAGGACAGCCGCTGCTTGCTCGATTAATTGAAGTGCGGACGTAAGGCGAGGGGTATTAATTGAGTTATTCATTGGTTGCCCCCGTTTTTCCTGGCATTTCGCCACCTTCCAGCAGGAAATGAACGTCACGAACGGCGAGATCCAATATCGCGAGTAACGCCTTCAGTCTTTCGTCTCGTGAGGGAGAGTTGCTCACCAGAATGTCGTTAATCACTTCTGTCAGTGTGATGATCTGGCTTGTGCGTTCGAGGGGATCCATATGCACATCGTAGGTTTTAATCATGTGCCACCTCCATGCGGATACGACCAGCAAAAAAGCAGATGTGATCGCGCACCAGAGAACGGCGAGCATCGCGTTCAGACTCGGCAGCAATATGATGAATTTTGGCGGTAATTGTCGGGCAATCGCGGCGAACTGCGGCGATAATCCAGATAAATTGCGGTTTTTGGGTAGGGGTAGTAGCCAGCATGTGGCAGCCTCCATTCGATAGCATGTAACGCTACCACCGGAAACGCCAATTTCGCTGGTGGTAGCCCAGACAGGGTTGGCGTAACCGGCTCGAATGGATACCGGCGCTTCCGAAGAAGCCCCTGCCTGAGCCACCATTGATTGACAAAGGCGCTGGATTATACACCAACGCCCAAAAAATGGGTGAGTCAGACCTACGACATAAAAAAAGACGCTCGGCGCGTCATATGTCGCCATTCGATTTACCAGGACGCCAATCCCGGCACCCGTTTTATGAGGTGCCTTATAACCATAAACCGTGTTGCCGCATAACGGCAAGCTCTTTTTTATGGACTCCGAAAACTCACTATTGGAAGAACCAGAAGCACAGTACATCGCGCTCATTTCGTTAACGTCACGCGCGTGGACGAATGTTTTTGTGGAGTCACTACACGAGCTGAAGACATCATCTACGACCAGAAATTTTCTGGCGCAGCCGCTGACCTTCTCAATGCTAATATCATCGCCCGAGATTTCTGGTATGGTTAAGGCATCCGTTCCGACCACCAGCAAATGATAAACTTTGCTTGTATCTGCTGTATTAATGTCTGACTTTGCTGTCATATTGCTGGATTTTGGCGACATACCAGCCAGTGAAAATATCTTCTTCTGGGCGGTTAGCATTTGTTAACCTCCGCGAACTCCTTCATGAAACGTGCCAGCGGTTGTACGCATGGCGATTGATACCCGTCGCGATAAAACGTCACTCGGTTGTGAGACACGCTTTCGACAGTAACGAGTGCTCCGTGGGCATCTTTGTAGCGTTTTTGAGGTTGTGGTGTTCCTGTCGGCTTAAACATGGACCGCCTCCAGACGCTTGGCGAGCCAGCGTTGCGACAGGCGGGTGAGTTCTCCTTTGCGCTGCTCATATTCCATGCCCATATCAATTAACGTGATATTGGTGCTTTCGAGATATGAGAGGTGCTCAAGCTGTTCTGCGTTCATATGGTCGCGAGGTTCGCCAGAATAGCCATTTATCCGCGCCCACTGCTTAGCAGTTAGCCCACCAAGAACGATACGAGAAATCATATTGCTCTCGTTTGTGTAGTGGTGTTGCTGCGTCGTTTTCCCCTGCTCGGCACGGGCCATATTCAGCGCATCGCACATTGGCTTAAAGTTGTTTGCGGCACTAATACGGGCTTTTAGCTGGCGACGATAGCGGGCGGCGATTTCAGGCACGCTACGCTGTAATTCTTCCTCGCACTGGATGAAATAACGACGGATAGCGCGACCCTGATCATTGCGTTCGATCATTGCCAGTTCTTTCGCCATTCCGACACTTAACAGATAGTCTTTGCCGGGTCTGCCAGACTGCTTAATCTTGCTGTAAGCCGCGCCATTCGGGCTTTTCCCCAAATTTGGGGAAATTGTTTTATGGACTGAGTAATCGTGCCCAATGGTGAAGTCATATTCAGAGATGCGATCAGTGATCCATGTAGAGAAGTCTTTTCCCACGCCCAACGCTTTGTGTAACGCTTTTGCGCTAACAATATTGGTTTCACGCCCACCGATATGACCAGGAATAACCGGGACAATTGTGGCAAATTCATTACCGTTAATTGTGCCCAGAGAGGCGTTCAGATGAGGGGCAGCCTCAGAAATTAATCTGCTTTTTTCGATGTTCATTTTCAGTCTCCGTTAGGCGGCGTTAAACGCGTCCGGGTAGAGTTTCAGAATGTCGGCAATTTCCTGCTGAGAAAGTCCGTTGTGATCATTTATGTTCGCAAGATGGTTAATATGAGTGATCACTTTCAGAACATCACCACGGCAGGAGAAACGGTAGCGAAGGTGTGTTCCGATACCATCAGGATTCTTTTCGTCGATACGCTCCAGAGTGATTCCAAGCTGGCGTTCTAACTCTGTTGCATAGTTACGACCAGAAGACAGACGGCAGTAGCGAAGAATGTCATTTTCTGTCCATCCCTCTATACCAGTACGCAGCATATAGACTCTGGCACGATGCTTTTTCGGTGTGCGCTTTGGTGCTTGAAGGGATTTTGTAAGGGGCGTAACATCAGATACACGAATATCTGAATTAGCCGCCTGTAATGGGCGGTTTTTCTTTTCCATCAGGCCACCTCGTCTCTAGATTCTAATATACACTTCTCAATCCATTCATCTATTTCAGACTCAACAAAAGCAATTGCCCGACTTCCAATTTTTACCTGTTTAGGGAACCTCCCCTGACTAATAAGACGATAAATCCATGCTTTGCTATAACCAGTTCGCCTTTGAACTTCAGAGAGACGAATTAATGAATTGTAATTAGCCATTTATTAATATCCTGTACTAATGACGCAATAACCCCCTCCTGCAACGAATGGCGAGAGTTTTATTTGCGTCAAATGTCGAATACGCCAAAGACCACAATATGAAAAACATATTGCGGTCTTTTATAAAAGATAGTCAGATTGTTTTGGTTTGTTTGCTCCACAAGGGTAGAGCTACCCTGCATTTCGGCAGGATCACGCTATTAGGCGTGACATCCAGTAGTTTTAAAGAACAATTGCGCTTTGTCAGCGCCAAAGCCTGTTAAAGAACATTCCGCTTTTCAGCAGCGTAGAAGGCTCAATACACCTTCGTTTATAAAAGAGCGATTGCCCTTCTCCAGGGCTAACTGTTAAATAGCAATCCTCTGTGAGTTTTTATCAATCTACTCCCCTATACTTTAGTAAACCTCTGTATACTTGTCCAGTTGTTTCATGCGTGTTTTTCAAACACCATATGCACCACATTTCCGCCATGCTCGAGAGAATCCATATAGTCGGCATACCATTGAAGCATCTCCCGCCGTCCATCCAGATATTGCGCATGGTTGTATGTGCCACGAATTGAGTTCTTATCAACGTGAGCGAGCTGCGTTTCTATCCACGCGGTGTTATAGCCCTGCTCATGCAAAATCGTGCTCATAGTGTGTCGGAACCCATGACCAGTTACACGTCCAGCGTAGCCAATGCGCTTAAACACTTGGTTTATGCTGGCCTCACTCATTGTTTTCCTTGGATCATTGCGCCCGGGAAACATAAGAGGGTAATTGCCTGTTATTTCTCTAATCTTCCCAATAAGCGAAAGAGCCTGCTCAGACAATGGCACAATATGAGGCCGCCGCATTTTCATACGTGAAGCGGGTATCTCCCATATAGCCTTGTTGAAATCAATTTCATCCCATGATGCGCCACGTAGTTCGCCAGTTCGCAAGCCGGTGATAATCAGTAGACGAGCCGCCATAACAACCAATGCGCTTCCTGAGTAACTGGACAATGCCTTGAAAAAATCAGGTAATTCTTTGGTCGTAAGGAAAGGGTAATGATTAGATTCATGGCCTTGCATCGCGCTAGTAAGGTCTGGTGCAGGGTTATACTCTGCGCGACCAGTGACTATTGCATAGCGGAAAACTTCCCCGCACCGCTGCCTCACTTTTTTGGCTTTTTCTGTCGCACCGCGCCCCTCGATGCGCCGCAGCACATTCAGAAGTTCAAGTGGTTTGATTTCGGCGATTGGTTTTTTGCCAATGTAAGGGAACACATCTTTGTTGAAGGCTTCGAGGATGTCTGAAGCATAACCAGCAGACCATTTTTTTAATTTGCTGCTGTGCCACTCAAGGGCAATATCTTTGAAGGTGTTGTTTAACTGCGTTTCCCGGGCAATCTTTTCCTCTCGTTTCGCTTCCATCGGATCGATACCACCAGCGATACCTCTTTTCGCATCTTCACGTTTTGCCCGAGCATCGGCTAGAGTAACCTCAGGATACACACCTAGTGCCAATAGCTTCTCTTTACCAGCTACACGATATTTAAGTCGCCAGTATTTACCTCCATTAGGTTTTACCAAGAGATACAAACCGCCACCATCGGCCAGCTTGTAAGCCTTCTCTTTTGGCTTGGCTGTGTCTATTTGACGGGCATTGAGTTTCACTTGGGGGTACCTCCACTAAACCGAACAGCAAATACCCCCATAAGTACCCCCATCTGACCGTAGATTTTGAGGGACTTTAGTAGACGTCAAAAGACGAGCGGGGCTTTAATACGCGGATTATAAGGGGTTTTGAAAGACTTTAGTAGACTTGGGGAGATGTTTGAATGGTGCCGATAATAGGAGTCGAACCTACGACCTTCGCATTACGAATGCGCTGCTCTACCAACTGAGCTATATCGGCCCTGAAAGGACATGTTCACGAACGTGAATCACGGTGGACAAGGTTAAAACTAACCGGGCGATGCGTCAATGGCCTTGTGAATCAAATGGCTACTTTTGCATCACCCGGTTTTATTTACGCACGAATGGTGTAATCACCAATGCCGATCCACTTGTAAGTGGTCAGCGCTTCCAGCCCCATTGGGCCACGCGCGTGGAGTTTTTGTGTGCTTACCGCCACTTCCGCTCCCAGACCAAACTGGCCGCCATCGGTAAAACGCGTAGAGGCGTTAACGTAAACAGAGGACGAATCCACTTCGTTAACAAAACGCTGGGCGTTGCGCATATCGCGGGTCAGGATCGCATCGGAGTGTTGTGTGCCGTGTTCACGAATATGGGCGATGGCATCGTCAAGATCGCTGACGATTTTAACGTTCAAATCTAATGACAGAAACTCATCGTCATACTCTTCGGCTTTAACAGCCACCACCTTCGCGGGGCCTGCCTGCAACTGCGCCAGCGCAGCTACATCTGCGTGTAATGTCACGCTGCTTTCCGCCATTTGCTTGCTTAATGCGGGCAGGAAGCTATCGGCGATGTTTTTATTTACCAGCAACGTTTCTACCGTATTACATGTGCTCGGACGCTGAGTTTTTGCGTTAACGATTACTTTCATGGCTTCAGCGATCTCTGCACTTTCATCAACGTAAATATGGCATACGCCTATACCGCCTGTGATCACCGGGATTGTCGACTGTTCGCGGCACAGCTTATGCAGGCCAGCGCCACCACGCGGGATCAGCATGTCGATGTATTTATCCATACGCAGCATTTCACTTACCAGCGCACGGTCAGGATTATCAATCGCCTGCACGGCACCCGCCGGTAAGCTGCAGGATTTCAGGGCGTCCTGAATCACCGCCACCGTTGCAGCGTTAGTGCGACAGGTTTCTTTGCCACCACGCAGGATCACTGCGTTACCGGTTTTCAGGCACAGGGAAGCAACATCAACCGTCACGTTCGGGCGCGCTTCATAAATCACGCCAATCACCCCCAGCGGTACGCGACGACGCTCCAGACGCAGACCGCTGTCCAGTACGCCACCATCAATCACCTGCCCCACCGGATCGGCGAGGTTACACACCTGACGCACATCATCGGCAATGCCTTTCAGCCGTGCGGGCGTCAGAGCCAGACGGTCAAGCATCGCTTCGCTAAGGCCATTGGCACACGCGTCAGCAACATCCTGCGCGTTAGCGTTGAGGATGATTTTGTTTTGTGCTTCCAGTTCATCGGCGATTTTTTCCAGCACGCGATTTTTTTCGCGGCTGGAGAGTTGCGCTAATTTATACGAGGCTTGCTTCGCGGCAATGCCCATTTGTTCCAGCATCAGCCTGCTCCTTAACGGGTAATCATGTCATCACGGTGAACGGCAACCGGGCCGTATTCATATCCCAGTATTGCATCAATTTCTTGCGAGTGGTGTCCGGCAATACGGCGTAATGCATCGCTGTTGTAACGACTGACGCCGTGGGCGATATCGCGACCTTCGAGGTTGCAAATGCGGATGACTTCACCACGCGAGAAATTGCCAGTCACGCTTTTGATGCCTTTCGGCAACAGGGAGCTGCCGCGTTCAAGAATGGCGGCGGTTGCCCCTTCATCTACCGTGATTTCACCCGCCGGCGGCGCACCGAAAATCCAGCGTTTGCGGTTTTCAAGCGGAGTCGCCTGGGCATGGAACAACGTACCGACGGAGATGCCTTCCATCACATCACCAATAACGCCCGGCTTGCTGCCCGCGGCAATAATGGTGTCGATACCCGCACGGCAAGCCACGTCCGCGGCCTGCAATTTGGTACTCATGCCGCCAGTTCCGAGGCCTGAAACGCTGTCACCGGCAATCGCGCGCAGTGCGTCATCAATGCCGTAAACATCTTTAATCAGTTCTGCCTGCGGATTGCTGCGCGGGTCAGCGGTATACAAACCTTTTTGATCGGTCAGCAGCAACAGTTTATCGGCACCCGCCAGAATCGCCGCCAGCGCAGAAAGGTTATCGTTATCGCCGACCTTAATCTCTGCAGTCGCGACAGCATCGTTCTCATTGATTACCGGAACGATATTGTTATCGAGCAACGCACGCAGGGTGTCGCGGGCGTTCAGGAAGCGTTCACGGTCTTCCATATCAGCACGGGTCAGCAGCATTTGCCCGACGTGAATGCCATAAATCGAAAACAGCTGTTCCCACAGTTGAATCAGTCGACTCTGCCCTACCGCCGCCAGCAGTTGTTTCGAGGCGATAGTCGCTGGCAGTTCTGGGTAACCCAGGTGCTCACGTCCGGCGGCAATCGCGCCCGACGTCACAATAACAATCCGATGCCCGGCGGCATGTAACTGCGCGCACTGGCGAACGAGTTCAACAATATGGGCACGGTTCAGGCGGCGCGATCCGCCTGTTAGCACACTGGTGCCGAGTTTTACCACCAGCGTCTGGCTGTCACTCATGATTCTCTGCCATTCAATTTTAGGAAAAATGATATCAAACGAACGTTTTAGCAGGACTGTCGTCGGTTGCCAACCATCTGCGAGCAAAGCATGGCGTTTTGTTGCGCGGGATCAGCAAGCGTAGCGGCAGTTGTTTACGCTTTTATTACAGATTTAATAAATTACCACATTTTAAGAATATTATTAATCTGTAATATATCTTTAACAATCTCAGGTTAAAAACTTTCCTGTTTTCAACGGGACTCTCCCGCTGAATATTCGCGCGTTAATTAAAATCAGGAATGAAAATGAAAAAGAGCACTCTGGCATTAGTGGTGATGGGCATTGTGGCATCTGCATCCGTACAGGCCGCAGAAATATATAACAAAGACGGTAATAAACTGGATGTCTATGGCAAAGTTAAAGCCATGCATTATATGAGTGATAATGACAGTAAAGATGGCGACCAGAGTTATATCCGTTTTGGTTTTAAAGGCGAAACACAAATTAACGATCAATTGACCGGTTATGGTCGCTGGGAAGCAGAGTTTGCCGGTAATAAAGCAGAGAGTGATACTGCACAGCAAAAAACACGTCTCGCTTTTGCCGGGTTGAAATATAAAGATTTGGGTTCTTTCGATTATGGTCGTAACCTGGGCGCGTTGTATGACGTGGAAGCCTGGACCGATATGTTCCCGGAATTTGGTGGCGACTCCTCCGCACAGACCGACAACTTTATGACCAAACGTGCCAGCGGTCTGGCGACGTATAGGAACACCGACTTCTTCGGCGTTATCGATGGTCTGAACTTAACCCTGCAATATCAAGGGAAAAACGAAAACCGCGACGTTAAAAAGCAAAACGGCGATGGCTTCGGCACGTCATTGACATATGACTTTGGCGGCAGCGATTTCGCCATTAGTGGGGCCTATACCAACTCAGATCGCACCAACGAGCAGAATCTGCAAAGCCGTGGCACAGGCAAGCGTGCAGAAGCATGGGCAACAGGTCTGAAATACGATGCCAATAATATTTATCTGGCAACTTTCTATTCTGAAACACGCAAAATGACGCCAATAACTGGCGGCTTTGCCAATAAGACACAGAACTTTGAAGCGGTCGCCCAATACCAGTTTGACTTTGGTCTGCGTCCGTCGCTGGGTTATGTCTTATCGAAAGGGAAAGATATTGAAGGTATCGGTGATGAAGATCTGGTCAATTATATCGACGTCGGTGCTACATATTATTTCAACAAAAATATGTCAGCGTTTGTTGATTATAAAATCAACCAACTGGATAGCGATAATAAGCTGAACATCAATAATGATGATATTGTCGCGGTTGGCATGACCTATCAGTTTTAATGGATATTGCCGGATGTGATGCATCCGGCACATTTCACTCACGCCGTTAACTTCACCGGTTCATCACGAAAATCATCCGCCGGTTCCAGCTTCAGATTCAGCGTCGCCAGCAGCTCACGCAGCTTCTCGTGAAATTCACGCAGGGTGTGCTCCAGTCGTTCAACCACTTCGGCATCTTTTATCTGAACACTCGTCCAGTCGCCTGCTTTATCGAACAGACCAAACTGGTAACTGTAGGTAAAACGGGATTCCTGCGCTTCCAGTTCCATCCACCAGCCCCAGAACTCACGCACTTCCGGTGCCGGTTTCACGTTGACGCATACAGCCAGACAATCGAAAAAGAATCGATTATCTTCGCACTTACCTTCACGAATATACGGGCCTAGTGCGGTAAATTTTTTGATCAATCTGCTCTTCGGGTGTCCACTCGGTAACGTCATTGCAATCTCCTGTTGTGATGCAACTGTTTTACCAAATTGGCAAAATTTAGCAAATTTTTAACACAATCGTTTTTCAATCCAGTCTGTGATTTCCTGAAGGCCTTTGTCAAAATTCCGATACACCGGGTTAAATGGGATCTCTAATAATTTACCGTCAGCAGATGATGAGGTGATTAAGCGTGAGTCCTCTTCCGGGCTGAACGGATCGTTCTTCCAGTAGCCTGATAACATTGGCGTTGGGCAACGACGTCCCAGCAATCCTTGCACTTTTAATGAATAGCGATTCAACTCCACGCGTAACGCTTCGTCGGAAGCATCATGCATACCCAAACGACTCGCCAGAACGTCAAGATACATTTCCGGCACCTGTTGCTGGCACTTAAAATCACTCAACAGGGTATGAACTACCGGACCAAGACAGGCAACCGCTTTCAGACGCGGCGATTCAAGGTATGCCAGACGTACGGCAACGTTAGCGCCGAAACGGAAACCAAAGGCCGCGACGCGAGTGTGATCTACCCACGGTACGTTAGGCAGCGCCTTTAAGACGTGCTGATGCAACAGGCTGGAGTCCTGGGTGAGCTTCCATTTTGAAGAAAAGCCCACCGACGGCATATCAATAGTCAGCATCGCAATGCCGCGCGGCGCAAAATAACGTTCATACAGGCTGTAATAGTCCGTCTGCATCGCATCCAGACCACCACACATTAATACTGTCGGGAACGGGCCATCCCCTTTCGGCATATGCAAAAAGCCGGTGATGGGCGCACCGCCGGGTACGGTAAACTCCATCTGCCGCATGGTGCCCGGCAGACGCTGGGCGGCCTCTTCATAGGCGCGGTTTGACAAAGCCTGCGCTTGCTCGGCCAGGTCATCTCCTTTCAGATGAGGATAGGCGGCAATGTTGTACAACGTAGCCGCATGCAGCCAGTGACGACCACTGAGTTGCGGATCTTCTTCCGCACAGGCTTTTTGTTGCCACACCATCGCCTGGGTAGCCCACTCATAAATCCAGTTGCCGCCGCGGTAGCCAATCACCGTATCGTATAAATCATCGTCGGTACGTTCGGCATCGCTCATCACAATACGCGCCTGGACGTCGAGGATTTCACGTGGGTCAATGCCGCGCCAGATCCACATCAGACGGTTAATCATGCGATACCAGTGAGGGATGGTTTTACCATCAAGGGCCGACTGCACAGGCGGTTGTGCGCCGTGATTAAAGCGGCGGACTAGCGTCGAGGTTTCAGGATGTTTAAAGCGGGGTTTGAACAGGGTTTCGCTCAGGTTTGCCTGTGTCATGGATGCAGCCTCCAGAATACTTACTGGAAACTATTGTAACCTGCCTGAAGTTAAAAAGAACAACGCCCGGCAGTGCCAGGCGTTGAAAAGATTAGCGACCGGAGATTGGCGGGACGAATACGACGCCCATATCCCACGGTTGTTCGATCCAGGTATCTTGCGGGATATCAACAACATAATCATCAACCAGCGGACGACCAGCCGGTTTTGCGAAGATGGTGACAAAGTGCGCTTTTGGATACATTTCACGAATCGCAACCGCAGTGCCACCGGTATCCACCAGGTCATCAATAACGATGAAGCCTTCGCCATCGCCTTCTGCGCGTTTCAGCACTTTAAGCTCGCGCTGGTTGTCGTGATCATAGCTGGAAATACAAACGGTATCGACATGACGAATACCCAGTTCACGCGCCAGTAACGCACCCGGTACCAGACCGCCACGGCTTACGGCAATAATGCCTTTCCATTGTTCAGAAGGCATCAGTCGGCTTGCGAGTTTACGTGCATGGATCTGCAACATGTCCCAGGTGACGATGTATTTTTCGCTCATGTGAAGTGTCCCAGCCTGTTTATCTACGGCTTAAAAAGTGTTCGAGGGGAAAATAGGTTGCGCGAGATTATAGAGATCTGGCGCACTAAAAACCAGTATTTCACATGAGTCCGCGTCTTTTTACGCACTGCCTCTCCCTGACGCGGGATAAAGTGGTATTCTCAAACATATCTCGCAAGCCTGTCTTGTGTTGACAACATTTTCTGCTAACCCTGTGACCTGCAATAATGTTTTGCGGGTGATCGACAAGGAGACTTAACGTGTCTGAACTGTCTCAATTATCTCCACAGCCGCTGTGGGATATTTTTGCCAAAATCTGTTCTATTCCTCACCCGTCCTATCATGAAGAGCAACTCGCTGAATACATTGTTGGTTGGGCAAAAGAGAAAGGTTTCCATGTCGAACGCGATCAGGTAGGTAATATCCTGATTCGTAAACCTGCTACCGCAGGTATGGAAAATCGTAAACCGGTCGTCTTGCAGGCCCACCTCGATATGGTGCCGCAGAAAAATAACGACACCGTGCATGACTTCACTAAAGATCCTATCCAGCCTTATATTGATGGTGAATGGGTTAAAGCGCGCGGCACCACGCTGGGTGCGGATAACGGCATTGGTATGGCGTCTGCGCTGGCGGTTCTGGCTGACGAAAACGTGGTTCACGGCCCGCTGGAAGTGCTGCTGACCATGACCGAAGAAGCCGGTATGGATGGTGCTTTTGGCTTACAGAGCAACTGGTTGCAGGCTGATATTCTGATTAACACCGACTCCGAAGAGGAAGGTGAAATCTACATGGGTTGCGCGGGGGGTATCGACTTTACCTCCAACCTGCATTTAGATCGTGAAGCGGTTCCAGCTGGCTTTGAAACCTTCAAGTTAACCTTAAAAGGCCTGAAAGGCGGTCACTCCGGCGGTGAAATCCACGTTGGCCTGGGTAATGCCAACAAACTGCTGGTGCGCTTCCTGGCGGGTCATGCAGAAGAACTGGACCTGCTCCTTATCGATTTCAACGGCGGCACACTGCGTAACGCCATCCCGCGTGAAGCCTTTGCGACCATTGCTGTCGCAGCTGATAAAGTCGACGCTTTGAAATCTCTGGTGAATACCTATCAGGAGATCCTGAAAAACGAGCTGGCAGAGAAAGAGAAAAATCTGGCCTTGTTGCTGGACTCTGTTGCGAACGATAAAGCTGCCCTGATTGCGAAATCTCGCGATACCTTTATTCGTCTGCTGAACGCCACCCCGAACGGTGTGATCCGCAACTCCGACGTGGCAAAAGGTGTGGTCGAAACCTCCCTGAACGTCGGTGTGGTGACCATGACTGACAATAACGTAGAAATTCACTGCCTGATCCGTTCTCTGATCGACAGCGGTAAAGACTACGTGGTGAGCATGCTGGATTCGCTGGGTAAACTGGCTGGCGCGAAAACCGAAGCGAAAGGCGCATATCCTGGCTGGCAGCCGGACGCTAATTCTCCGGTGATGCATCTGGTACGTGAAACTTATCAGCGTCTGTTCAACAAGACGCCGAACATCCAGATTATCCACGCGGGCCTGGAATGTGGTCTGTTCAAAAAACCGTATCCGGAAATGGACATGGTTTCTATCGGGCCAACAATCACCGGTCCACACTCTCCGGATGAGCAAGTTCACATCGAAAGCGTAGGTCATTACTGGACACTGCTGACTGAACTGCTGAAAGAAATTCCGGCGAAGTAATTATTTGATTTGCTGCCGGATGGCGTTTAATCGCCTTCCGGCAGTTTCATCCTTCATTATCCTTCGATAAAAGCCATCCCTGTAAATGTCCGTCTCGGGTTGCCACGTTCAATCTGGTGATGGAACATTCGCCGCTGCGATTTCAGCACCGCGCTATTTTCCTGTTGCTGTTGTTCCAGCTTCCAGGCAATCAGCAATCGCGCCAGCCGCTTGTTAGCATGCCCAGAAACAAGTTTTTGCGCCCATGATGAGGCCGATACGGACTCGGACAAATCCACTGGATAGTGCCGCACCAACTTTCGCTTAATGCCCATGCGTTATCGCCATCCAGAGAAATCAGCGCCGAACGCAGCGTGTCAGAGTAGCGGCCCGTTTCTGTTTCCAGCACCGTTACCGCGACGTCTTGCCGGGTAAAAACGACCAACAGAGAATAACGCTGCGCCAATCGGGTAGCCGCGTCCGGGGTGTAAATCTGGCATCCCTACTACGCGCTGCATGTTGGGTAAATTTGCCGTGGTGTGTAATTGTTGGATCGCTAAACTCTCGATCCACAGGTCATCAGATGCGATGGTAAATACCGCATCGGATAAGTGACGAATATATTTGCCCATGTATCATTCCATTTATACTCGTCATACTTCAAGTTGCATGTACTGCGACTCGAATTATTTAGAGTATATAAATATAAAAATCAGGAAATGGCAGACGAATCCAGGGCAAGAAAAAAATAATTAATCCTGGAAAGGTCTGCAAAGAGTCATTGATAAAGGATTTGTCATGATTTACCTCCTTGCAGTTTGTGGAATAAGAAAACGCGCACATACCAGGCGGGTGTTATTTTCATTGCAAGCTGAATTTAATGTTGCGGTTTATATCGCATAGAAAAATTAGTAAACCACGCTCCCCTGCATTCAACGCGCTGCTGCTTAACTGTCTGAAAACCATAACGTTCAAAAAAGGGTTTTGCGGTTATGCTGGCGTCCACCGTAAGTTCGGATTCAGACTTAATCAAAGGTTTTAACAAAGCGCTGGCAACCCCACGGCGGGTGTATTCAGGGTCAACAAATAACATATCGATATAATGTTCAATGCGGGAAATAAAACCAACCGGTTGTGCATTAATGATCGCAACCCACACTTGTGATTTCGCGAGTTTCTCCTTCCAGCGAGATTCGTCAATCTGCGCCCAGGCGGCAATTTGTTGTGGTGAATAATGCTGACTGGCGGTCATCGTAACCGCTCTAAGGAAAATAGCGCATAGTTGCTGAAAATCGCCAGGCTGATAGTTTCTTATTTGTATGTTATTCATAATATAAATTCAAAAACGCATGCGAAACGCTTCTGCCATTTTTCCAATTTTATGCATTTGGTTGTTATCTCGAGCCAGTTTATGAGGTTCAGGCTTCAGAATGGCAATGAGCAACCATGCTTGCTCATCAAACGCCCCCTGACAATATACCAAATGCGCTTCGTCATTCGTTCTGCTGAATTGGCGCAACTGTGGCGGAAATGGATTATTCACATTTGCCAGATGAATATGAGCAACTCGCTCAAATTTGATTAATGGCCAGGTAAACGAGTCGTCGTAGAGTGCATCGCGACCAAATATATCTGGCAAAATACCGTCACGCTTATAGGAAATAAAATCCGCCGTTAACGCATCAAGTTCCTCTGCTGTAAGTTGCAGGCGAATAAGTTTTGTTTTGAATACCCGCATCCTTATTCCTTAAAGTCATTGAAATCATCATCCGTCATATCATTAAGATATTGTTCAGCGCGGCGTGTAATTTCCTCTAATCTTGCAGCACTCGGACGGAAGCGCGCCTTTATGGGCTTTTTCTCCTCTTGTTCAGCAAGCATGTCCATTAACGCTTCGAATGCGCTGGCACTTAAGAGATATCCTGCGGGGCGATTATTAGAAAGAACCGCAACCGGTTGATCAATAAAGTATTTAGCTGGGTTTTTACGTAACTCAGTGATATTGACCGATTTTTCAGCGAGAATTCGATGCATACAGTGATCCCCTCATAATAATGCACACCAGAATAGACATAATAGTATACATCATAATCCCAGCACCAGTTGTCTTTCCATTTGAGGGTCAAGCAACGTCACATGCAGCCCCACCAGTCGCACACCGCGCCCGCCGCGGCGTTCATCCCAGGTTTTACGCGCGGTGGCGATTAGATCAGCTTTATTCAGCCGCGGCCAGACGTGCTCCTGAGTAGTTTGCTGAAAATCGTCGAACTTTAATTTCACCCCCTGGCGAGCAATCAGTAAATCAGGTTTTACTTTTGCCAGACGACGTTCAAGTTCCGGATACAGCCGCTCGATAATCGCTTCACATTCAGACCAGTGATGAATATCTTCCGCCATCGTGCGTTCCACGCCGACAGATTTTCGCAACCGTTCGCTGTTAACGTCGCGCTCGTCAATCCCCTGACTACGCTCCCACAAAATGCGGCCAAATTTGCCAAAACGTTTGAGCAGAGTCACCAGATCACACTTTTGCACATCACCGCAGGTCCGCAGCCCCATCGCTTCCAGTTTTGCCGCCGAGACTTTGCCGACGCCGGGGATTTTTGCCAGCGGTAAGGTTTGTAAAAATGTCGGAACTTCTGCCGGCGTAATCACAAACTGGCCGTTGGGTTTATTCATGTCGGAGGCGATTTTGGCGAGAAACTTTACTGGTGCCACGCCCGCAGACGCCGTCAGTTGCAGCTCGTTGAAGATTGTCTGGCGGATTTCCTGGGCGATGAGGGTCGCAGAACCGTGGCAATGGACGCTATCAGTGACATCGAGATAGGCTTCATCCAGTGACAACGGTTCAATACGCGAGGTGTAGCGCGAGAAGATTTCACGGATATGATTTGAGGCTTCTTTGTAGGCGTCAAAGCGCCCCGGAAGCAAGGTGAGATGTGGGCATAATTTGAGCGCCATCCCTGTCGGCATAGCGCTACGTACGCCAAATTTACGCGCGGGATAATTGGCGGTGCTGATCACCCCCCGACGTTCGCGGCTGCCGCCAATAGCAATAGGGATATCGCGCAGGGCGGGATTGTCGCGCATCTCCACTGCGGCGAAAAAGCAGTCCATATCCACATGAATGATTTTACGCATTGCTCACCTCTCAACACTGGTAAAGTATACAGTGATTTCAGGGTTTGAGAAATGCGTAAAGATTCAGCATCTAGCGCGTTCGCTGCGAAAGCACCTGCTGCTTATCCAGCTTTTGCACCAGCGGCTGCACCACTTTATCCCCATGCTGACCAAAGTATTGATACAGCGTATCGGACGCACTTTTGGTCAGCACCATAATCTCAATGCGTCGGTTGCCCGCGCTTTGCGGATTTTTGGCATCCAGCAGCATCTGGTCCGCCATTGCGCTTACCTGCATCACTTTATCTTCCGGCATTCCAGCCTCTTCCAGCACCCGACGGGCCGAAAGCGCGCGATCGCCCGAAAGGTTCCAGTTGTTGTAGATATTGTTTTTGTAGGCCATCGCATCGGTATGCCCGGTGATGATGATCTTATTGTCGAGCGAATCAAAAACCGGCGCTAACTCCACCAGCAAAGTTTTAAAGAACGGCATAATCTGCGCGCTGCCGCGTTCAAACATATTGCGGTTCTGGTCATCTTTAATCAGCACGCGCAGTCCCTGGGGAACAATCTCCATCTCCAGATTCGCTTCCATATGCGCATCACGGGCGATGGTGTTGATACTGGTTGCCAGCTCACCAAGCTCAGTAGCGGATTTCTTCTTCAGCAGCGCCGTTTTCTCATTGACGTCACGCGCTTTTTTCTCCGTCTCTTCCGGCACCGCCACGGTGGCAGGTTTTGGCGGATGAGACGGGCTGATTTTATTTAACGGCGACAACCCGCCGCCATTGAAAATCGACTGCCCGTGCAGCGCGGCGATAATGCTTTCACGCTCGGATTTACTGACGCTGTTGACAATCAACTTTATCGTCGTCACCAAAGGGGCCGAGCGTATTTCCGAGGTTTCTGCCCGCTTTACCCTGGACGCGATGCCCGGCAAACAGATGGCGATTGACGCCGATCTTAACGCTGGGTTGATCAACCAGGCGCAGGCGCAAACCCGGCGTAAAGATGTTGCCAGCGAGGCCGATTTCTACGGCGCGATGGACGGGGCATCGAAGTTTGTGCGCGGGGACGCCATCGCCGGGATGATGATTCTGGCGATCAACCTGATCGGCGGCGTCTGTATCGGCATCTTCAAATACAACCTGAGCGCCGATGCCGCCTTCCAGCAATATGTGCTGATGACCATCGGCGACGGCCTGGTGGCGCAGATCCCGTCCCTGCTGCTTTCCACCGCGGCGGCGATTATCGTCACCCGCGTCAGCGACAACGGCGATATTGCCCATGACGTGCGCCACCAGTTGCTGGCAAGCCCGTCGGTGCTCTACACCGCCACCGGGATCATGTTTGTGCTGGCGGTGGTGCCGGGGATGCCGCATCTGCCGTTTTTGCTGTTCAGCGCCCTGCTTGGTTTTACCGGCTGGCGGATGAGCAAACGCCCGCAGGCGGCGGAGGCGGAAGAGAAAAGCCTCGAAACACTGACCCGCACCATCACCGAAACCAGCGAGCAACAGGTCAGTTGGGAAACCATTCCGCTGATCGAGCCTATCAGCTTAAGTCTCGGCTACAAGCTGGTGGCGCTGGTGGACAAAGCACAGGGTAACCCGCTCACCCAGCGGATTCGCGGCGTGCGGCAGGTGATTTCTGACGGCAACGGCGTGCTGCTGCCGGAGATCCGCATTCGGGAAAACTTCCGCCTCAAGCCCAGCCAGTACGCCATTTTCATCAATGGCATTAAGGCTGATGAAGCGGATATTCCGGCGGATAAACTGATGGCCCTGCCCTCCAGCGAAACCTACGGCGAGATTGACGGCGTGCTGGGGAACGACCCGGCGTACGGGATGCCGGTGACCTGGATCCAGCCCGCGCAGAAAGCGAAGGCGCTGAATATGGGGTATCAGGTGATCGACAGCGCCAGCGTGATTGCCACCCATGTGAATAAGATTGTGCGCAGCTATATTCCTGATTTATTTAACTATGACGATATTACGCAGTTGCATAATCGTTTGTCGTCGATGGCACCGCGACTGGCGGAAGATTTGAGCGCAGCGCTCAATTACAGCCAGTTGCTGAAAGTGTACCGTGCATTACTGACCGAAGGCGTTTCCCTGCGCGATATCGTCACCATCGCCACTGTGCTGGTCGCCAGTAGCACATTGACCAAAGATCATATTCTGCTGGCGGCCGATGTGCGCCTGGCGCTGCGGCGCAGCATTACCCATCCGTTCGTTCGCAAACAGGAGCTGACGGTGTATACGCTGAATAATGAGCTGGAAAATCTGCTGACCAATGTGGTGAATCAGGCGCAACAGGCCGGCAAAGTGATGCTCGACAGCGTGCCGGTTGACCCGAATATGCTCAACCAGTTCCAGAGTACGATGCCGCAGGTGAAGGAGCAGATGAAAGCAGCGGGGAAAGCCCCTGTGCTGCTGGTGCCGCCGCAGCTGCGTCCTTTGCTGGCGCGTTATGCAAGGTTGTTTGCGCCGGGTCTGCATGTGCTGTCGTATAACGAAGTGCCGGATGAGCTGGAGTTGAAGATTATGGGGGCGTTGAGTTGATGGCCTTTGGGGCGAATCCGGCATCGGTGCACAATTGCCGGATGCGGCGTGAACGCCTTATCCGGCCTACCGATCCGGCACAAGTTTGTAGGCATGATAAGACGCGTCAGCGTCGCATCAGGCATCTGCGCACAATTGCCGGATGCGGTGTGAACGCCTTATCCAGCCCACCGATCCGGCACAGGTTTGTAGGCATGATAAGACGCGCCAGCGTCGCATCAGGCACCGGTGCACAATTGCCGGATGCGGTGTGAACGCCTTATCCGGCCCACCGATCCGGCACAGGTTTGTAGGCATGATAAGACGCGCCAGCGTCGCATCAGGCACCGGTGCACAATTGCCGGATGCGGTGTGAACGCCTTATCCGGCCCACCGAT
>NZ_JBJQJO010000013.1:0-134693 GCF_046487395.1 Escherichia sp. WS1450 | reverse complement strand
TCAATCCTGAAGACCGTGCGTACGACAAAGTGACCGTCACGGTTGGTGCTGACGGTAATGCCACCGGCGCCAGCGTTGAATTTATCGGAAAATAGCCGGTATGTCGGACTGCCACCCTGTTTTATTGCCCGAAGGCCCTTTCTCACGCGAACAGGCGGTTGCCGTCACAACAGCTTACCGCAATGTGCTTATTGAGGATGACCAGGGAACGCATTTCCGGCTGGTTATCCGCAATGCCGAAGGGCAGCTACGCTGGCGGTGCTGGAATTTTGAACCTGATGCCGGAAAACAGCTAAATTCGTATCTCGCCAGTGAGGGAATTCTCAGGCAATAAACGTCTTCATTTCATCCATCAGGCCGCGTCTTCTCCGGGAGACGCGGCCTTTTCGTTTATACCGCTAATTCATTCATAAGGAGCAAAGTATGCAATTAGCCAGTCGTTTTGGTCATGTAAATCAGATCCGTCGGGAGCGCCCACTGACACGCGAAGAACTGATGTACCACGTCCCGAGTATTTTTGGAGAAGACCGGCACACCTCCCGCAGTGAACGGTATGCGTACATTCCCACCATCACCGTCCTGGAAAATCTGCAGCGGGAAGGCTTTCAGCCGTTCTTCGCCTGCCAGACCCGTGTGCGCGACCAGAGCCGCCGGGAATATACCAAACATATGCTGCGTCTGCGGCGGGCCGGACAGATAACCGGTCAGCATGTGCCTGAAATTATTCTGCTCAACTCCCATGACGGTTCATCCAGCTACCAGATGTTACCCGGATATTTTCGTGCCATTTGTACCAATGGACTGGTCTGCGGTCAGTCTCTGGGAGAATTGCGTGTTCCACACCGGGGAAATGTGGTGGAGAAAGTTATTGAAGGGGCTTACGAGGTGGTGGGCGTGTTTGACCGGATAGAGGAGAAGCGTGATGCCATGCAGTCGCTGGTCCTGCCGCCACCGGCACGCCAGGCGCTGGCACAGGCGGCACTGACTTACCGTTATGGTGACGAACATCACCCCGTCACCACCGCCGACATTCTGACGCCACGACGCCGGGAGGATTACGGTAAGGACCTGTGGA
Organism: Escherichia sp. WS1450; assembly: GCF_046487395.1. Classification (NCBI taxonomy): domain Bacteria; kingdom Pseudomonadati; phylum Pseudomonadota; class Gammaproteobacteria; order Enterobacterales; family Enterobacteriaceae; genus Escherichia; species Escherichia sp. WS1450. The sequence continues at coordinate 133,618 of NZ_JBJQJO010000013.1, read as the reverse complement.
GTACTTATCAGACCATCCAGGAGAATATGCTGAAAGGCGGAATTTCCGGTCGCAGTGCCAGAGGAAAACGTATCCACACCCGTGCCATTCACAGCATCGACACCGACATTAAGCTCAATCGCGCATTGTGGGTGATGGCAGAAACGCTACTGGAGAGCCTGCGCTGATGCAATCTGTCCCTGAAGGCGTGATTCAGGCACCAGAATCACCCGACGCCCCGGAGAACTCAGTCTGTGCAGACTGAGTACAGGCAATGGCATCTTCTGGCCATCCGTCTGTGACCGGAACGGTTACGCGTACGGCTGTCCGGAATTTCAGCCGAATATCATTCATCCCTGATATTGCCGGGTCTCACGGTCAGTGATGAACGTGATGTTGTCAGCCCCCGGCCTTTATTTCCTCTCATTTATACACATTGTAAGGATTTCACTCATGAAAATCGTTTCTCAGAACACAACTGCTCTTTCTTCAGCCACAGCACCAGGGAATAACCAGCCCCAACTGGTTGCTACTCCCGTCCCTGATGAACAACGTATCAGCTTCTGGCCGCAGCATTTTGGCCTCATTCCACAGTGGGTGACCCTGGAGCCCCGTGTCTTCGGCTGGATGGACCGTCTGTGCGAAGACTACTGCGGGGGCATCTGGAATCTGTACACCCTGAACAACGGTGGCGCATTTATGGCACCTGAACCGGATGACGATGATGACGAAACATGGGTGCTGTTTAACGTCATGAACGGTAACCGCGCTGAAATGAGCCCGGAAGCCGCCGGCATTGCCGCCTGTCTGATGGCGTACAGCCATCACGCCTGTCGTACAGAGAATTATGCCATGACGGTTCATTATTACCGGCTGCGGGATTATGCCCTGCAGCATCCGGAATGCAGCGCCATTATGCGCATCATCGACTGAATGGAGGCAGGGACAATGCAGCAGCTTTCCTTTCTGCCCGGAGAGATGACACCCGGCGAGCGCAGCCTCATTCAGCGGGCCCTGAAAGCCCTGGACCGCCATCTTCATGAACCCGGCGTGGCCTTCACCTCCACGCATGCGGCACGGGAATGGCTGATTCTGAACATGGCGGGACTGGAGCGTGAAGAATTCCGGGTGCTGTATCTGAATAACCAGAATCAGCTGATTACCGGTGAAACCCTCTTCACTGGCACCATCAACCGCACAGAAGTCCATCCCCGGGAGGTGATTAAACGCGCCCTGTACCACAATGCCGCTGCCGTGGTGCTGGCGCACAATCACCCGTCCGGTGAAGTCATCCCCAGCAAGGCAGACCGCCTTATCACCGAGCGTCTGGTACAGGCACTGGCCCTGGTGGATATCCGGGTACCGGACCATCTGATAATCGGTGGCAGCCAGGTTTTCTCCTTTGCGGAACACGGTCTGCTTTAACCCGTCACCGTCACAATCACCTTCATATCACTTCAGTTTCTCTTTCTCAGCTGTTTCTTACTTTCACATTCAGGAGGACTATTCTCATGAAAATCATCACCCGTGGTGAAGCCATGCGTATTCACCGTCAGCATCCTGCATCCCGTCTTTTTCCGTTCTGTACCGGTAAATACCGCTGACACGGTAGCACGGATACATATACCGGCCGTGAAGTACAGGATATTCCCGGTGTGCTGGCTGTGTTTGCAGAACGCCGGAAGGACAGTTTTGGTCCGTATGTCCGGCTGATGAGCGTCACCCTGAACTGAGTCTGGAAGGGCATTCAGAAGAGCAGAATTATCGCCACCACCGGACCATTCTTAACCAATTTTCTGTGAGGATTTTATCGTGTCAGACACACTCCCCGGGACAACGCTTCCCGACGACAATAACGACCGCACCTGGTGGGGACTGCCCTGCACCGTGACGCCCTGTTTTGGTGCCCGTCTGGTACAGGAAGGCAACCGGTTGCATTACCTTGCCGACCGCGCCTGTATTAGAGGGCGGTTCAGCGACGCGGATTCGTACCACCTGGACCAGGCCTTTCCGCTGCTGATGAAACAACTGGAACTCATGCTCACCAGCGGTGAACTGAATCCCCGCCATCAGCATACCGTCACGCTGTATGCAAAAGGGCTGACCTGCGAAGCCGACACCCTCGGCAGTTGTGGCTACGTTTATATGGCTGTTTATCCGACGCCCGAAACGAAAAAGTAACTCTCCAGAATAACCTTCTGCTCCGGCCTGGTGCTTTCACCACGCCACTGTCCCATTTTTTATCTCTGCATATCAGGAAAATCTTCATTATGAAAACATTACCCGACACGCATGTACGGGAGGCATCGTGCTGCCCGTCTCCCGTCACCATCTGGCAGACACTGCTCACCCGGTTACTGGACCAGCACTACGGCCTCGCGCTGAATGACACACCGTTCGCTGATGAACGTGTGATTGAGCAGCATATTGAAGCGGGCATTTCACTGTGTGATGCGGTGAACTTTCTCGTTGAAAAATACGCGCTGGTACGTACCGACCAGCCGGGATTCAGCGCCTGTACCCGTTCTCAGTTAATAAACAGTATTGATATCCTCCGGGCACGCCGGGCAACCGGCCTGATGACACGCGACAACTACAGAACGGTAAATAACATTACCCTGGGTAAACATCCGGGGGCGAAACAATGAAACTGGCCCTGACGTTGGAAGCCGACAGCATTAATGCGCAGGCGCTGAACATGGGGCGCATTGTCGTTGACGTCGATGGTATTAAGCTCGCTGAACTGATTAACAAAGTCGCTGAAAACGGTTATTCACTCCGCGTGGTGGATGAACATGACGCTACCGAAACACCGGCGACTTCTGCCAGCCCTCATCAGTTGCCGGAAGACAATACAGTGATACAGAGCGTGATGCCATTAACCACTGAAACAGCGCTGGATATCCTCATTGCGTGGCTGCAGGACAATATTGACTGCGAATCGGAAATTATCTTTGACAACGATGAGGACAAAACGGATTCGGCAGCACTGTTGCCCTGTATTGAACAGGCCAGGGAGGATATCCGTACCCTGCGCCAACTGCAGCTTCTGTACCAGAACCGGTGAGTCTTACTCACCAGACTTCATTCCACTGACGCCAGCCTGAACAGGGCAGGCGTTTTCATTTATCTGCAAAAAGGAATATCGATTATGTCTGAAATCACAGCCCCCCGTCCGGAAGTGGTCAACGGGCATACGGACGTTATCTGCTCAACCAGTATCCGCCACATTCTGGCTGTACGAAAGAGTACGCTGCTGCAAATCGACACACTTACCCGGCAACTGGCAGAAATCTCAGCAATGACAGAAAGTATTGACGGTAAAGCCGCACTGGACTGGGCGATGAAACAGGATTTTCGCTGTGGTTGCTGGCTGATGGAAAAACCTGAAACGGCAATGAAAGCCATCACCCGCAATCTCGATCGCGAAATCTGGCGTGACCTGATGCAACGTTCCGGGATGCTGTCATTAATGGATGCGCAGGCCCGTGAGACATGGTACCGGTCACTGGAATACGATAATTTTCCGGAAATCAGCGAAGCGAACATTCTGAGCACATTTAAACAACTGCACCAGAACAAAGATGAAGTGTTTGAGCGAGGGGTGATCAACGTCTTCAGGGGACTGAGCTGGAATTACAAAACTAATTGCCCCTGTAAATTTGGCAGTAAAATTATCATTAACAACCTGGTAAGGTGGGACCGGTGGGGATTTCATCTTATCACCGGGCAACAGGCTGACCGACTCGCCGATCTGGAAAGAATGTTGCACCTGTTCAGCGGTAAACCGATCCCCGACAACCGGGAAAACATCACTATTCGTCTGGATGATCACATCCGGTCTGTTCAGGGTAAAGAATGCTATGAAGATGAGATGTTCAGCATCAGATACTTTAAGAAAGGCTCCGCGCACATCAGGTTCAGGAAACCAGAACTGGTTGACAGGCTGAATGATATTATTGCGAAACACTATCCGGGAGTGTTACCTTCATAATAAAGCTCTAAGAATTGATTCGATTGTGTATTTTAGCTTCATTCCCTTACACAAAGTTATTTGGGGGTTCTTATGGGGGTTACTCATTTATCCAACACAGATTAATCATTTAAAATCAAAACATTAACACTCATATTCGACTCCTGTGATCTCCGCCAAAATGCCTCTTCATACGTTCTCGAACCCCTCGTAATACTGTCAATCCAGATATTTTCTACTGCTCAATATTCAATCGGCTTCAGAAATACCTGGTCAAAGGTTTTGTGATGGACGATGAGCTGCTGAAGAATCCGCCTGTCGGTTCTTCTGTCCTCGAACGCATCCGCGATATGCGCGCCAGCATGTGCCGTGTTTATTTGCAGGTGATTTGCCCCCTGCTGGCTCTCAGCCAACTGTATCGCCATTAAGGTGAAGATATTGTTTTACACGCTCCATAACACCCTTTTTTATACGACGATTCTATTCCTTTAACAGCTGGCGAAAAAAACTGACCTGTAAACTTCACCAATAATCAGACTGTCATCAAGATTAATTTTTTCATTTAATATATCAAATCAACTTGTTTTATTTTTACTATCAAAAATAGCTCATTGCCTTACTATAATTAATATATAAATTCGGTGATTAATTCTTAACATGCTTTTGCTAATAATCTCAATTGCTGGCCCTATAATATTGCGCTAGCATTGCTTTCTGGTTGTATCAGCGATACTCAAAAATTCTTAATACAATACTCATTCGACTGGTACTTATTTGTAACTCAGTTATATTTTGTCGCCCGGTGATTCAAAAGAATGCAAAAAACGGCTACCACTCCATCAAAAATACTTGATCTCACTGCCGCGGCATTTTTACTTGTCGCCTTTCTGACGGGTATTGCGGGCGCTCTCCAGACTCCTACCCTAAGTATATTCCTCGCAGATGAACTGAAAGCCCGTCCTATAATGGTAGGTTTTTTCTTCACCGGTAGCGCTATTATGGGAATTCTGGTCAGTCAATTTCTGGCAAGGCACTCCGATAAACAAGGCGACCGTAAATTACTGATCCTGCTATGTTGCTTATTTGGAGTGCTGGCCTGCACGCTTTTTGCGTGGAATCGCAACTACTTCATTCTGCTCTCAACGGGCGTACTTCTGAGTAGTTTTGCTTCCACCGCAAACCCGCAAATGTTCGCCCTCGCCCGTGAACACGCCGACAGAACAGGCCGTGAGACGGTAATGTTCAGTACATTTTTACGTGCTCAGATCTCGCTTGCCTGGGTTATCGGGCCACCGCTCGCTTATGAGCTGGCAATGGGATTTAGTTTTAAAGTGATGTATCTCACCGCTGCCATCGCATTTGTTGTTTGCGGGCTGATAGTCTGGTTGTTTTTGCCATCAATACAAAGAAATATTCCTGTCGTTACCCAACCCGTAGAAATTTTACCCTCCATCCATAGAAAGCGGGATACACGGCTACTTTTTGTGGTCTGTTCAATGATGTGGGCGGCGAATAATCTCTACATGATAAATATGCCGCTATTTATTATTGATGAACTGCATCTAACCGATAAACTGGCTGGAGAAATGATTGGTATTGCTGCCGGTCTGGAAATTCCGATGATGTTAATCGCAGGCTATTACATGAAACGTATTGGCAAGCGACTATTAATGCTCATTGCTATCGTGAGTGGTATGTGTTTTTACGCCAGCGTACTCATGGCGACGACTCCGGCAGTAGAGCTGGAATTGCAAATTCTAAATGCCATCTTCCTTGGTATTCTCTGTGGTATAGGCATGCTTTATTTTCAGGATCTGATGCCTGAAAAAATAGGCTCTGCGACAACGTTATATGCAAATACCTCACGCGTCGGCTGGATTATCGCCGGCTCTGTTGACGGAATTATGGTTGAAATCTGGAGCTACCACGCGTTGTTCTGGCTGGCGATAGGAATGCTGGGTATTGCGATGATTTGCCTGCTGTTTATTAAAGATATTTAGCTCACCTGTCTGGGCTAAGAAAAATCGGCGTGGCGCAAACAGAGCCATCCTCGCCATTTTTGCTATCATGCCTGCATACATAAACGACAAAACAGTATGCAGAGGGAAAAATGGGTTCCACCAGAAAGGGGATGCTGAACGTTCTGATTGCCGCCGTGTTGTGGGGAAGTTCAGGGGTCTGCGCGCAATACATCATGGAGCAAAGCCAGATGTCGTCGCAGTTTTTGACTATGACGCGTTTGATATTCGCCGGTTTGATTCTGCTGACGCTGTCATTTGTGCATGGCGATAAAATCTTTTCTATTATTAACAATCACAAAGATGCCATTAGTCTGCTGATTTTTTCCGTGGTTGGTGCGCTAACCGTACAGCTCACTTTTTTACTAACCATTGAAAAATCGAATGCTGCCACGGCAACGGTGCTGCAATTCCTCTCACCGACGATTATCGTCGCCTGGTTCTCACTGGTGCGTAAATCTCGCCCGGGCATTCTGGTTTTCTGCGCTATTTTGACATCGCTGATCGGGACTTTTTTATTGGTGACACACGGTAATCCGACGTCATTATCGATCTCTCCGGCCGCGTTATTCTGGGGCATTGCCTCGGCATTTGCTGCTGCATTCTATACCACCTATCCCTCAACGCTGATTGCCCGCTATGGCACGTTACCGGTCGTCGGCTGGAGTATGCTGATCGGTGGTCTGATCCTGCTGCCCTTCTATGCCGGGCAAGGAACAAACTTCGTGGTTAATGGCAGCCTGATTCTGGCGTTTTTCTATCTGGTGGTAATCGGAACTTCGCTAACCTTTAGTCTATATCTGAAAGGCGCACAGCTCATTGGCGGGCCAAAAGCCAGCATTCTGAGCTGTGCAGAACCATTAAGTAGCGCGCTGCTCTCTTTGCTGTTGCTGGGGATCACGTTCACATTGCCGGACTGGCTGGGAACGCTGCTGATTCTGTCATCGGTGATTTTGATTTCAATGGATTCTCGTCGCCGCGCCAGAAAAATAAATCGTCCGGCGCGGCATGAGTGAGAATTACCAGCCAGGCACCGCGCCACCGTTAAAGATGGTTTCTGCCGCTTTAGCGACTTCGGGCGATTGATAAGATTGCAGAAATTCCTTCACGTTTTCTGCATTCTTATTATCTTCCCGTGCCACCAGAATATTCACATACGGCGAATTCTTATCTTCAATAAATACGCTGTCGTGCACCGGAGAAAGCCCGGTCTGCTGAATGTAAGTGGTGCTGATAATCGCCACATCAACTTTGGGATCATCCAGTACGCGCGGGAGCTGTGCCCCCTCGAGTTCCATAATCTGCAAATGACGAGGATTCTCGGTTATATCCAGCGCGGTAGGTAGTAACCCTTTTCCCTCTTTCAGAGTAATTAGCTTCTCTTTTTGCAACAGTAAAAGCGCGCGACCAAGGTTGGTCGGGTCGTTGGGGATCGCCACTGTCGCGCCTTCTTTTATTTGCGCCACGGTTTTGATTTTTTTGGAATAACCCGCCATGGGGAAGACAAACGTATTTCCCACCGCTACCAGTTTATAACCATGCGCCTGATTATCTTGTTCAAGAAAGGGGCGATGCTGGAAGACGTTCGCATCAAGCTCGCCATGATTTGTCGCATCGTTCGGTAGCAACGAACCGCTAAATCCTACCAGTTCAACATCGAGGCCATACTTCTCTTTTGCCACCTTTTTAGCGACTTCCGCGACATCTTGTTCTGCGCCATTAATAACGCCCACTTTAATGTGCTTTTCATCGCTGTTGCTCTGGTCGCAACCTGCCAGCAGAATTCCTGCCAGCAATAATGAGGCCCCCACCCGTAGATGATGTGTTGTCAGTTTCACTTTTTTATCCTTTTTTTAATCGTTAACTGACTATAATGGCAAGATCACTACGATTTAAAAAACGAAAAGCTATCGAATAGAAGAAAAAGGTATATAAAACTGGCACTTCTTACTGACCACGCAAACACCTTTCGTACAGCATGATGAGAGCGGCAAAAGCAAACTACACTTATGCTTCATTCGATGCACATTTGCAGAAGGTTGCAGCTATGAAGCCAACGATGCTACTCATGATTACCGTATTCCTGACTTTTTCAGCCATTTCTCAGGCCGAATCGCCATTCAGTTCTCTACAGTCGGCAAAAGAAAAGACCACGGTATTGCAAGATTTACGTAAAATTTGCACGCCACAGGCGTCATTATCAGACGAAGCGTGGGAAAAATTAATGTTGTCTGATGAGAATAACAAACAACATATCCGCGAAGCTATTGTGGCGATGGAGCGTAATAATCAGAATAACTACTGGGAAGCGCTGGGTAAGGTGGAATGCCCGGATATGTGAATTTCGCACACCTCCGCGCTCAGGCCAGCAGCCGCTGACGTACGCTCGCACATCAGTAAATCACCTGCTTTTTCAAATTCCAATCAAAATTGCACCCGTTCATCAGGATTGTGGAGGAATTTCCCTCTACATTGTTTTCATTTCATCACATAGAAAATCTTATCTCATTGAAACAATACTTGTTTTTAATGAAGAAAAGGAAGCCCAACGGATGGGCATAAAAATGAGCGAATTTTGATATCACCACCCTCTAAAAAATGGTGAAGTCTGCACAAAGAATGTTCGAAAGGAGAGAGTAGAGATGGAAAGCGCAAATCTGGATTTAGAAGAAAATAAAGAAATTGCCAGTAAGTTCGAACGTGCACTAGGTATGGGAGCAACACTTGCAGAGCTGCATGGCATTACTCCGGATACACTTGAAGGCGTTTATGCTTACGCTTATAACTTTTATGAAAAAGGAAGACTTGACGAAGCTGAACTCTTTTTTAAATTTCTCTGTATTTATGATTTCCAAAATTATAACTATTTAAAAGGATATGCCGCCGTCTGTCAGTTGAAGAAAGATTATCAAAAGGCATTCGACATGTATCATATCTGTTTAATGCTATCTCCCGATAACGATTTCTCTTTGGTTTATTACATGGGCCAGTGCCAGATGGGCTTAAAAAACACTAAAATGGCCACGGAGTTATTTAATACAGTCGTAACCTACAGCCAAAATGAAAAAATTAAAGAGATGGCTACTGCTTATCTTGAACTCTTGACAGCCAATACCGAAGAGGAAGTTCAAACAGAGTGAGTCGGCAAAATGAACATAAACGGAAAAAACTCTTCTTTTACGCCTGAAGAGTTAACCAGGAAATATCATGAGAAAGCCCCGGTTGATTTAAAAATAACCATAGCGATAAAATAAATGAGAAGAATAACAATAAACACATTGCTTACTTTCCCGTTGATGCCATTTTAGATGGGAATAAACATCTGCCATGAGTTAAATAAAAAAGAATTAATTACACCCGATGATAGCTTAAAAAGGAGGTGAATTATGTCGGCACCGATTACGGGACAAACGATCACGTTTGAACAAATCAGCGAAACATTGCGCACACAGTATAGCGATGCGGAAAAAAGACTGCAGGACAGCAGCAAAACGCAAGTTGATCCCATGCGGCTTAATAAAAACCCGAAATCCCTTGATAATGATATTCGCGCTCGTCTTGAAAACAAACCGATGCTTGCTCCGCCTGAAATGCAGGTTTTAGATTCAGACAACGCCACTACAGCAAAGACGAACGATGCCCGCCTGACGATGATTTTGGGTAATCTAACAGGCATTGCCGATCAGGATATTACAACACGATTGCATAATAACCTTGACAGCACCCTGCTTCGACACGAAATGGCACATAATAAGTTTCGTGAATTAAGTGACGCTTACTCCTCGTCATTAGATTCCGCGCAAAAAGCCGACGACATCATGCATCAGGCCAATAATAATTACAATGCGGTCGATAAAAAGGTGCAATCGCTGGAGAAAAAAGTCAATGCATTGAATCAAGAGCTGTCGCAACTGCAACCTGGCGATCCGCAATATAATAAAGTGCTGACGCAAAAAAATGCGGCTGAGAAAACACTCACGCTGTCATTACAAAAAAAATCGTTAGCTGAGAAATCGTTAAATACAGCCATTATGGATGCTGATGCTGCGATCGGCCAAAGTATGGAAATTTTTGACGAAATTCAACAGCAAGAACAGATTAATAACTTTACCACCAATATTTGCCTGACCCAGGAAAACCAGAAAAACAGAAACGCGACAGCCACATTTATCCTTTTGATTACCTCAGTAATGGAAGTTATTGGTGATACCAATTGCGAATCTATTAAAAATCAGTCTGAGGTAATGAAAGAGATTAACCATGTCAGGGAAAATAAACTCAATGAAACAGCGCGTAAATATACTAAATGGACAAAAGTTGTAAAAATCGTTAATGAGTGTGTAACTGTAGCTACCATTGCCATGAGCGCAATCTTAATTGTTGTTGGTCTTCTTGCTGCAGTTCCAAGTGGTGGTTCAAGTATTGCGGGTGCATTGGCACTTATTGGAGGAATAGCGGGCGCAGTAGTATTAGGTGTAGATATCACTTGTCAAATCGCTCTGGGCACCACGGCTACCGGCTGGATTTTAGGGAAAGTTGTAGAAGGTCTTTCGGCTGCTATTAAAACAGTTGATCCCACTCTGCTCGCAATCACCGCGCTTCTGGACGTTATTGGTGTCGATCAAGATACGATTGAACTGGTTAAAAGTATTTACGCAAGTGCAGCCGCTTCTATTGTCATGGCGACAGTAATGATTGGTGCAGCTGTAATATGTTCTGTAGCAATAGGGGCCGTTGTTTCTGCATTATCAAAAACAGCCGCAGAAGAAGTCACCAAAGAAATAACAAGCACTATAAAATCAACCATTGAATCTATTATTAAATCCGTTTCAAAAAATATTATAAAGGTATTAAACAGAGTATGCAGCATGATACAAACATCAGTCGTAGTTTTGAAGTTGATTGCCAAGATAAGTAATGCTCTGGAGAAAATAGGCTTAGCTATCTGTGAAACAGCAACATCGATAATGAATTATTGTGTTGCTGAAAACTCTGCCGACATGGCAATTTTACAACAGGACATGAGTAATCTATCAAAAACGCGTGAACAAATGCTTTCAGTATTGCAAAGGGTGGATAAAACCGTCGAACAAGAGGTAAGTCAGATGGTAAGAGTATTACAACACCGAACTGAAACCTTAAAATTTGCTTCCCATTCTATCGTATAAGAGGGTTCTAACATGGCCACCTATGAAATTAAAAATGCGACCAGCACACATAATATTAACAATCTCGATAAAACAATCTTTGATAGAGATTATAGTAAAGAAAACAACATACCAAATGATAATAAAATTGTGCAATACTATAACCTTAAAGATATTAAGCATGACATAAGCTCTCAGTTTATAATATTAAAAAATACAGACAGAGAAGTCTGTCCGGAACTAAGAGTAAAACTATTGGATAATCTTAATTATTCAAGGAATACGCTAGATAATTTGAGGGGTGACCTTAACAAACCTACAATTACATCCAGTCAATCAAGCAGTTCTACAGAGCAGACCACTATTAAAATATCTAAATTTAATATCCTTGATATGCTAGATAATTTGACCATGCGACAACAAGCTGTTATGGAGGAATTTTTAAGGGTATTCACATCAATGTATAAAGCCTCAGCTATGTCTGAGGCTATTATGAGCAATGTTTTTGAACAACTTGTCCAGTATCAGAGAAAAGAAACCGAACGCGCCACAGCAGCAAGTTCGATAGGTGTTATTATCGGGTCAGGAGTTGGCGCAGTCGGGGCCTCGGCATCTGCCGTAGCAAATTACAGAAGCCATCCCAAAAAGATGGTAACCCTTACACCTGACCAAGAGCATACTATCGAAAGAACTGATGATAATGCACAGCGCGCGTCAAAAAGGGAAGTTATAGAGCAACAAGCTTCTCTCAAACAAATAGATGAAAAAATAAAAAATACAACGAAAGATACGAATCTTAATGAAAAAGAAAAAGAAGAGGCGCTGAAATCATATGATAAAGAAAAAGAAGCTACTCTAGAAAAGATTAGAGATACAAACGAGAAAATTAGCACAAAACATAACAATAGGTATAATAAATATTTTACTATAGGTAAAGCAGATGTACTTTCACAGCTTAGCAATGAATCAATTCGAGCAACATCTAGATATCTAGAAAGCACTACTCATGCAGAAAAAGACATTGTTGAACAGGCTAAAAATGTTATGCATTCAGTTATGAGTAGCTATCTGGATCAAATTAGTCGTGATGTTCAAGGAAGAGATCAGGCACTTAATTTATTACAGCAAATAATACAAACCATTATTGATACTGATAGCGCTATCGTTCAAGGCATTCGCTCATAAATAATTGCAATAATAGTTAATTATATTTAAGGAGGAATGACTCATGATTAATAAAGATAATAATTTAAATATAGATATTCTACGTCAGCAGAATGCAAACATTCCTCTCAAAGAGGCATCCTCGCAAAGTGAGGAGCCTCATCAACTGGGAAACAGCGAAAGCGAGGGTAATTTTCATAACAGCGCCAGTAAGGATAATAATATTGGCGCTATGCTCAAGAAAGATGTTGAGAAACTATCAACTTTAGTCAGTGAATGTAGCCCGCGAAATGAAGACTGGAAATGCCAGCACGACATACAACTTAACTTCGTTAAAAACATGCTCAGAAATTTTCCAACTGAGAACCTGTCAGAGAAAGGATCCGCGCTCTTACACGAAAGTTATTTGCTGATAAAAAACGTTCTGCAGCTTACAGAAAATGTTAATACTATTGACGGAAAGTTAAAGGATCCCGCTAAAATATTGACCCTGCATAACTCTGTAAGAAAAACCCTGGCTAACGTTGCTGACAACACAACCGGGTCAATTGCAATGGCAACGACCAAAGGAACCTTAACTCACGCTATCGCTTCTTTAGAGAGTTCTGCACCTGAAGTGAGAAGTTCAGAAACCAGCAGTACTTTAACTGCCAGTAGTTCAAGCGAATTTAAAAGTGATAAATATATATGCAGTGATATTGCTGATTTGATGAGTGTGCTCGGTAGCGACTACCTCGAAATCTATGCAAATAGCGTTGAGATAATGAGCGCATACTGGCAGGACTTCAGTGAACATATCCAAAGCAATATGGGAAAGTGGACTCACTCTAATAAAAAAGGCGATGCGATAGTTTTTGATGTCAATGCATTTCAAAAGGCCTTGATGCATTTTTATTATATCGATAAATATCCTAATGGTGATTTCCACTATCATTACAATCCAGACTATGTTTTATACCCTCCGGCACCAGCTGACAAAATTGGTGTTCCACTGGAAGAAGCAGAAAAATGGTGCGCCGCTTTAGGTCTTCCGGTAATTCCACCCGATCCCAAACACCGCACACCTTCTCCGATTGTCGAAGTTGAACCGCAAGGTAGCGGTCTGTATGTTATTATTCCCAACCCTCAGATTATTGACAGTATGAGTCAGTCTTCAGACTCAATGGTACACAGGGACGATAAAGGGAAGGAAAAAAATATATCTAAAGAATTCACCGGCTACGAAATAAGCACGGCTGAATACCAGGCATGGCTGGCGGGTTATAACGGCCAGGCAGAAAACATGAAAACCGACGTGCAGGTTATCACGACTAAATACAGTACAGCCAACTCCACCTACGATACGATTATCAAATTATTATCGTCAACCATTACTGCATTGTTTGATTCAGCGAAGGATTATTTACGTTTCTGATTAAGTAACACCCACAATTATCATCCACTATCTGGTCCCGAAAAATGGGACCAGCGCTTTATATTATTAAGCATCACCTTTCATTCATTTCCTCATCACAATCTTACAAAATGAGCGTTTTTTGATAGAGCAATTCTGCCAATACTTTATTTTATATTGATCAAATTAATACTATGAATAGAGAAAACGGAAGGAGCGTTCTATGCAACTGCAACATGGAAAAAATACTACACAACAATATATATTTGGCGACTTTGTATTAAAAAACAATGGAATATTATTATTCAAAAACAAAGAATATCATATTCCACCGAAAGAACTTGGCGTTATCATTCTATTACTTAATGCTGACGGTGAAATTGTTAGCAAAGAAGAGATTATCGATAAGGTCTGGAGCGCGAGTGTTGCCAGTGATGAATCTCTAACACGATGTATTTATGCATTGCGCAAACTTTTGCATGAGAATAAACAGTGTAAGTATATCGAAACGGTCTATGGTCGTGGATACCGTTTTACTGTACCTATTGTGATTGTGACCGATAATGAACCGGTAAAGTCGACCACCACTCTTGCCGTTTTTCCCTTTCGTACCGAAGGTTCGATCAATGTTCTAAAACTCCATTACGAACTTGTCCAGGGCCTTTCAAAATATGCTTTTTGTGGTTTAGATATTTTACCCGCTTCGGTAACAAATGAGGCCAGTGATTTCTCCACTATCCATCAGTTTATCAATAAAACAGGTCCAGAATATTATATTATGGGTCAGGTCGTTCACTATGGTAAAAACTGGCGTTTATTTATTGAGTTAATTCATGCCAGAACACATAAATTGATTGATCATCAAAGCATTGATTTCAATCCCGATAATCCTCTTTCCGTATTATTATCACAAGTAATTAATATTCTTATTGAAAAAATACCCAACATTAATTTTAAATCTATTAATACACAACAAATGCCATCTCTGGATTCTGCTGTTATGTATATGAATGGCAGAATGGAAATGTACCGTTATACACCAGAGAGTTTGAAACGAGCATTAGTAATATTTAGAGATTGTGTAAGTACGCAACCGCAAAATACCTTGCCCTACTGTTGCCTGGCGGAATGCCATATATCATTAGCCCTCCTTGGACTCAGTGAACAAAAACAAGCAATAACTACGGCAGTAACCTCCATTGAAAAGGCTCTTGAAATTAACCCTTCAAATTCTCAGGCATTGGGTTTACTGGGTTTAATCAGTGGGCTAAAAGATGAACATTCAGTGTCTAATGTGCTATTTAAGCAAGCACATTTACTCAAACCTAATTCGCCAGACGTTTATTATTATCAGTCTCTGCTATGTTTTTTGAACGGTGACCTTGCAAGAGCATTTAATCTAATAGAAAAAAGCATTGCTCTTGAACCCAATAAAATGGGTATAAGCATTCTTAAATTAATTATACTTTATTACACATCCCCCCTCGATAACGCGATATCTTTTGCATTAAATCTTAACAGTCAAAACACCTGTAACAATCCAATTATTACCTCTATTCTGGCTATGTTCATGGCACTGAAAGGACATAATGATAAAGCCAAAAGTTTATTGCTTAAACTTGAGCCTGAACATGGTCTTGATTACACCTGTGTTAACTCGCTTTATACGAAGTTTCTGATCTATGGCGCATCTATAAAAAATGACATTATGAAGTTACTGGCAAATATTAGCACCAACAAAATCAATGGTGTTATTTTGCCGTTAATTTACACTGTGTATGGTAAAAAAGAATATGAAAAGCGCTGGCAACAATTAATTAAAGAGAATGATTTATGGTCAAATGTTTTGCTTCATGACCCCCGTTTGCTCAGTGTGAAAAACGAATTTAATACTATTGGTGTGATGCGTACTTCTGCGTAATAACGAATATAAATTGCCCTGCTGAAGCAGGGCAATCTAGTGATTACTTCGTTAATAATACTCTACGCACAAGCCAGAAGACTTTCCTGTCCCAAGCTCTGATATACCAGTTTCAGGATTAAATTTCTCGTGTACTCCCATGAGCTGAGTACTTGTCCAATAATCCGTACTGCTAAAAGCGTTCCCATACGTTTTTAAATTACCATATTCGCCCCACAACGTACCTACTTTTCGCGGTACTACCCCACCGCTTGGCCGCTGCGCTAATTCTAAAGATGACGGCATTTGACCATAGCTACATGAAGTATTTATGATATCCCAGGTATTACTACTGCTAGCACCTAAACTAGTAAACCATTTTTTAATCTTGAATTTAAATACAACATCATTCCCTTTACCATTCTTGGGTTTCCCAGTAATAGTAACTTCACTTCTTATCAGCACAGATAATGTTACTTCTCCATTACTATCAACATTAATTCCATAAATCCCAGCCGTCCAATTATAATCCGTATTTTTCATATTATGGGTTAGTAACAGCGTGAATTTTGCACCATCAAACCCTGTTTCTGGAAAACCATCTGTCGCCCTGAATTTTACACCATTAACACTCAGCGACTCGACTTCCACAAAAGGAAGGATGGTATAGGATGGTTGCCCGTATATACGCCAACCTTTAATCTCCATAAATGAAGTTAAATTTTCTCCTTCTTGGTAGGCCATATATGTACGTTCATATATGCCATCACCCACATATCTCCATTTTTCCCCTTCTTTCTTTTCTACATTTTGTAAGTACACTGCATCATCCAGCAAATCCAGACCGTTATCCACCGGATTTCCAAAATCATCAACTAATAAAGCACTGACAGGTAAATCCGCCCCTTCCACTACTAAAACTTCTCGTATACGAAGCTGTGAACCAAGCGGACTCACTTCACCTGGTTTGATAGTATAATTGTTTGAATAATTGGCATCGCTCCAACCAGCCATCTTCAGTTGCGCATTCAAATTCGCTTCCGCAAAATGTGCCATATACTGTCTTTGATATTGCCCATTGCCGTTGTAAACCCAATTATTGCCCTGGATAGGATCCGCATTCCTGACTTGTACGTTTTCCTCATTAAGCTGAACAACACCATCAGTAATAAAGTTACCCTGGGCATCTTTAAGAACAACGGTCACCGTTATGCTATCCCCAGCGATATATATCGTTTTGTCCGCGACAATCGTTGATTGAGTTTTTGCCGCTGCACCTGGTTGTATTCCATATAATGAGGACTTAATCTCCGCTGCCCATGTTTTTAATTTCAGACTGGCAACCAGATTTTCCTCGGCAACCCATGCTGTCCAGACAATGGTATATTCACCATTATTCTGCTCGACCCACTGCATAGAATCGGGAGTTGCGCCGCCTACCGCGAAACTATCAATATAAGACTCGATGACTTCTGATGTCAGCCCGAAAGCAGGGTTACCAAACTCATCCCGTAACGTTACTGTGACGGTTAATGGCTCCCCGGCGATATATGCCGATTTATCTGTCCTGATAGCAGAATTTGCCTGCACCGGAGCACCGCTGTGGATGGAATAACTCTCTGATTGTTTACTGCTGCCCCACTCAGACAACTTCAGCGTCGCGTGGTGAGAGTCTCCCGCCATTTGCGCCGACCATGTAGCAGTATAAACACCGGCGTTTTCAGACCATCCTCCTGAACGTACGGCTCCTTCCACTATTACGTTATCACCAGACAGTAAGGACTCGCCCCCTTCAACCAGGTTACCGTGCGCGTCTTTCAGCGTCACGGCGACGGTTATGGTCTCGCCAGCGGTGTATGCGTTTTTATCCGTGGCGATAGTTGATGTGGCTTGCGCCGGAGAACCGGACTGTATGTCATAGCGATCTGACGTTACGCCATCACTCCACGACTGCAATTGCAGGTTGGCGTGCTGATTGGTACTGGCAATCGTCGCCATTCGGGTTGTGGTATACACGCCACCTGATTCAACCCAGCTTCCCGTTTCTGACGGGTCGGTGCCAGCCACCGTCAGCACACCATTAGCGGCTAACTGTGAAGCTGCACCGGTTACCAGATTATCGAACGCATCCCGGAGCGTTACCGTGATGGTGATTGTCTCTCCAACCGTATAGTTCGACTTATTTGTTTCAACGGTTGAAGTGAGCTGCGATGCATCACCCGGTACAAAGGTGACGTTCTGGCTCTGGCTGCTGTTGTTGATGCTGGCGGTGACCACACTGGTTCCGGCGGTCTGGCTGGTGACAGAGATTTCCACCGTGCCATCCGGCTGAGTGGTCACCGTCGGGGCAGTCGTTGCGCCGTTGCCTGCCATCACGCTGACCGTCTGCCCGGCAAGCGCATTACCGTTAGCATCAGTGACCTTCACCTGCAGCGTATTCGCCGTCGCGCCGTCAGCCACTGAGCCGTCCTTAATGACCACCAGATCCGCGATCTGCGCCGTTCTGACATCGGCGATAAACGTCACATCCCGGCTCTGGCTGCTGCTGTTGATGCTGGCGGTGACCACACTGATTCCTGCCGTCTGGCTGGTGACACTGATCTCCACCGTCCCGTCTGGCCCTGTGATGACCGTCGGGGCAGTCGTTGCGCCGTTGCCTCCCAACACGCTCACCGTCTGCCCGGCAAGCGTATTACCGAACGCATCGGTCACCCTCGCCCGCAGCGTGTTCGCCGTCGAACCGTCCGCCTCTGAACCATCCTTAATGACCACCAGATCCGCGATCTGCGCCGTCCTGACATCGGCGATAAATGTCACATCCCGGCTCTGACTGCTGCTGTTGATGGTTGCGGTGACTGTACTGATCCCCGCCGTCTGGCTGGTGACAGAGATCTCCACCGTACCGTCCGGCCCTGTGATGACCGTCGGAGACACCGTTGCGCCGTTGTCCGCCAACACGCTCACCGTCTGCCCGGCAAGCGCATTACCGAATGCATCGGTTACCCTCGCACGCAGCGTGTTCGCCGTCGAACCGTCCGCCTCTGAACCATCCTTAATAACCACCAGGTCCGCGATCTGCACCGTGCTGGCATCGGCGATAAATGTCACATCCCGGCTCTGACTGCTGCTGTTGATGGTTGCGGTGACTGTACTGATCCCCGCCGTCTGACTGGTGACACTGATCTCCACCGTGCCATCCGGCTGCGTGGTCACCGTCGGAGTGACCGTTGCACCGTTGCCCGCCGATACGCTGACCGTCTGTCCGGCAAGCGCATTACCGAACGCATCGGTGACCTTCACCCGCAGCGTGTTCGCCATTGCGCCGTCAGCCACTGAGTTATCCTGCGTCATCTCCAGACTCGCGATCTGCGCCGTTCTGACATCGGCGATAAACGTCACATCCCGGCTCAGGGTACTGCTGTTGATGGTTGCGGTGACTGTACTGATCCCCGCCGTCTGACTGGTGACACTGATTTCCACCGTGCCGTCCGGCTGCGTGGTGACCGTCGGAGCAGTCGTGGCACCGTTGCCTGCCGTCACGCTGACCGTCTGTCCGGCAAGCGCATTACCGAACGCATCGGTGACCTTCACCCGCAGCGTGTTCGCCATTGCGCCGTCAGCCACTGAGTTATCCTGCGTCACCTCCAGACTCGCGATCTGCGCCGTTCTGACATCGGCGATAAACGTCACATCCCGGCTCAGGGTACTGCTGTTGATGGTTGCGGTGACTGTACTGATCCCCGCCGTCTGACTGGTGACACTGATTTCCACCGTGCCGTCCGGCTGCGTGGTGACCGTCGGAGCAGTCGTGGCACCGTTGCCTGCCGTCACGCTGACCGTCTGTCCGGCAAGCGCATTGCCGAACGCATCGGTGACCCTCGCCCGCAGCATATTCGCCATTGCACCGTCTGCCACTGAGTCGTCCTTAATGACCACCAGGTCCGCGATCTGCGCCGTCCTGACATCGGCGATAAACGTCACATCCCGGCTCAGGGTACTGCTGTTGATGCTGGCGGTGACTGCACTGATTCCGGCGGTCTGACTGGTGACAAAGATCTCCGCCGTGCCGTCCGGCCCTGTGATGACCGTCGGAGCGACCGTTGCGCCGTTATCCGCCAACACGCTGACCGTCTGCCCGGCAAGCGTATTCCCGAACGTAATCGGTGACCCTCACCCGCAGCGTGTTCGCCGTCGAACCGTCTGCCACTGAGTTATCCCGGGTGACTACCAGATCAGCGATCTTCGCCGTCCTGACATCGGCGATAAACGTGACGTTCCGGCTCTGGCTGCTGCTGTTGATGCTGGCAGTGACTGTACTGGCTCCCGCCGTCTGGCTGGTGACACTGATCTCCACCGTGCCGTCCGGCCCTGTGATGACCGTCGGAGACAACGTTGCGCTGTTGTCTGCCGTCACGCTGACCGTCTGTCCGGCAAGCGCATTGCCGAACGCATCGGTCACCCTCGCCCGCAGCGTGTTCGCCGTCGCACCGTCCGCCTCTGAACCATCCTTAATGACCACCAGGTCCGCGATCTGCGCCGTGCTGGCATCGGCGATAAATGTCACATCCCGGCTCAGGCTGCTGCTGTTGATGCTGGCAGTGACCGCACTGATTCCGGCGGTCTGACTGGTGACAGAGATCTCCACCGTGCCATCCGGCCCTGTGGTGACCGTCGGAGCGACCGTTGCGCTGTTTCCTGCCGTCACGCTGACCGTCTGTCCATTCAGCGCATTCCCGAACGCATCGGTCACCCTCACCCGCAGCGTGTTCGCCGTCGCACCGTCTGCCACCGCGTTATCCTGGCTAACGACCAGCTCCGCTATCTTCGCCGTCCTGACATCAGCGATAAATGTCACGTTCTGGCTCAGGGTGCTGTTGTTGATGCTGACGGTGACCGCACTGATTCCCGCCGTCTGGCTGGTGACAGAGATCTCCACCGTACCGTCCGGCCCTGTGATGACCGTCGGAGACACCGTTGCGCCGTTGTCCGCCAACACGCTCACCGTCTGCCCGGCAAGCGCATTACCAAATGCATCGGTTACCCTCGCACGCAGCGTGTTCGCCGTCGAACCGTCCGCCACTGAGCCGTCCTTAATAACCGCCAGGTCCGCGATCTGCGCCGTCCTGACATCGGCGATAAACGTGACGTTCCGGCTCTGGCTGCTGCTGTTAATGCTGGCAGTGACCGCACTGATTCCGGCGGTCTGGCTGGTGACAGAGATCTCCACCGTGCCGTCCGGCTCTGTAATCACCGTCGGGGCAACCGTTGCACCGTTGCCTGCCGTCACGCTGACCGTCTGCCCGGCAAGCGTATTACCGAACGCATCGGTCACCCTCACCAGCAGCGTGTTCGCCGTCGAACCGTCTGCCACTGAGTTATCCTGCGTCACTTCCAGCACCGCAATCTGCGCCGTGCTGACATCGGCAATAAACTTCACGCTCTGGCTCTGGCTGCTGCTGTTGATGCTGGCGGTGACTGTACTGGTACCCGCCGTCTGACTGGTGACAGAGATCTCCACCGTGCCGTCCGGATGCGTGGTGACCGTCGAAGCAACCGTTGCGCTGTTGCCTGCCGTCACGCTGACCATCTGCCCGGCCAGCACATTACCGAACGCATCGGTGACCTTCACCCGCAGTGTGTTCGCCATTGCGCCGTCAGCCACGGCGTTATCCTGCGTCACCTCCAGACTCGCGATCTGCGCCGTCCTGACATCGGCGATAAATGTCACGTTCCTGCTCAGGCTGCTGTTGTTGATGGTTGCAGTGACTGTACTGATCCCCGCCGTCTGGCTGGTGACACTGCTCTCCACCGTCCCGTCTGGCCCTGTGATGACCGTCGGGGCAGTCGTTGCGCCGTTGCCTCCCAACACGCTCACCGTCTGCCCGGCAAGCGTATTACCGAACGCATCGGTGACCTTCACCCGCAGCGTGTTCGCCGTCGAACCGTCCGCCTCTGAACCATCCTTAATAACCACCAGATCCGCTATCTTCGCCGTCCTGACATCGGCGATAAATGTCACGTTCTGACTCAGGGTGCTGTTGTTGATGGTTGCAGTGACTGTACTGATCCCCGCCGTCTGGCTGGTGACAGAGATCTCCACCGTGCCGTCCGGCTGCGTGGTGACCGTCGGAGCAGTCGTGGCACCGTTGCCTGCCATCACGCTGACCGTCTGTCCGGCAAGCGCATTACCGAACGCATCGGTCACCCTCGCCCGCAGCGTGTTCGCCATTGCGCCGTCAGCCACGGCGTTATCCTGCGTCACCTCCAGACTCGCGATCTGCGCCGTCCTGACATCGGCGATAAACGTCACATCCCGGCTCTGGCTGCTGTTGTTGATGCTGGCGGTGACTGTACTGGTTCCTGCCGTCTGGCTGGTGACAGAGATCTCCACCGTGCCGTCCGGCTCTGTAATCACCGTCGGGGCAACCGTTGCGCCGTTGCCTGCCATCACGCTGACCGTCTGTCCGGCAAGTGCATTCCCGAACGCATCGGTCACCTTCACCTGCAGCGTGTTCGCCGTCGAACCGTCTGCCTCTGAACCATCCTTAATGACCACCAGATCAGCGATCTTCGCCGTGCTGACATCGGCGACAAACGTCACGTTCTGGCTCAGGCTGCTGTTGTTGATGCTGGCAGTGACTGTACTGGTTCCGGCGGTCTGACTGGTGACACTGATTTCCACCGTGCCGTCCGGCTGCGTAGTGACTGTCGGGGCAACCGTTGCGCCGTTATCCGCCAACACGCTGACCGTCTGCCCGCCCAACGTATTACCGAATGCATCGGTCACCCTCGCCCGCAGCGTGTTCGCCGTCGAACCGTCCGCCTCTGAACCATCCTTAATGACCACCAGATCAGCGATCTTCGCCGTGCTGACATCGGCGATAAATGTCACGTTCTGACTCTGACTACTGCTGTTGATGGTTGCAGTGACTGCACTGACTCCCGCCGTCTGGCTGGTGACACTGATTTCCACCGTGCCGTCCGGCTCGGTGATCACCGTCGGGGCAACCGTTGCGCCGTTGTCCGCCATCACGCTGACCGTCTGTCCATTCAGCGCATTCCCGAACGCATCGGTGACCTTCACCCGCAGCGTGTTCGCCATTGCGCCGTCAGCCACTGAGTTATCCCGGGTAACCTCCAGACTCGCGATCTTCGCCGTCCTGACATCGGCAACAAACGTCACGTTCTGGCTCAGGCTGCTGTTGTTGATGCTGGCAGTGACTGTACTGGTTCCGGCGGTCTGACTGGTGACACTGATTTCCACCGTGCCGTCCGGCTGCGTAGTGACTGTCGGGGCAACCGTTGCGCCGTTATCCGCCAACACGCTGACCGTCTGCCCGCCCAACGTATTACCGAATGCATCGGTCACCCTCGCCCGCAGCGTGTTCGCCATTGCACCGTCTGCCACTGAGTCGTCCTTAATGACCACCAGATCCGCGATCTTCGCCGTCCTGACATCGGCGATAAATGTCACGTTCTGACTCTGAGTACTGCTGTTGATGGTTGCAGTGACTGCACTGACTCCCGCCGTCTGGCTGGTGATACTGATCTCCACCGTGCCGTCCGGCTCTGTAGTGACCGTCGGAGTGACCGTTGCACCGTTATCCGCCAACACGCTGACCGTCTGCCCATTCAGCGCATTCCCGAACGCATCGGTCACCCTCACCTGCAGCGTATTCGCCGTCGAACCGTCAGCCACCGAGTTATCCCGGGTGACCACCAGATCCGCGATCTGCGCCGTCCTGATATCCGCAATAAATGTCACGTTCTGGCTCTGGCTGCTGTTGTTGACGCTGACGGTGACCACACTGGTTCCGGCGGTCTGGCTGGTGACACTGATCTCCACCGTGCCGTCCGGCTCTGTAATCACCGTCGGAGCGACAGTTGCACCGTTGCCTGCCAACACGCTGACCGTCTGCCCGGCAAGTGCATTCCCGAACGCATCGGTGACCTTCACCCGCAGCGTGTTCGCCGTCGAACCGTCCGCCTCTGAACCATCCTTAATGACCACCAGCT
The DNA here is from genome assembly GCF_046487395.1 of Escherichia sp. WS1450. NCBI lineage: Bacteria > Pseudomonadati > Pseudomonadota > Gammaproteobacteria > Enterobacterales > Enterobacteriaceae > Escherichia > Escherichia sp. WS1450. The sequence goes on along the minus strand of NZ_JBJQJO010000013.1, from coordinate 110,028 downwards.
CAGCGACCTGCGCCGTGCTAACATCAGCAACAAAGTTCACCGTTTTACTATCGCTGCTTTGATTGATCTTAGCCTCAACAGTGCTGGCATCCGCTACGGTACTGCTCAGATCAACCTCTGCCATGCCATGCGCATCCGTCCTGATATCTGCGCTCTGCCCTGCATTGGCAAATACAGCCGCCCCCTTCGTCACCGTAAAGGTGACGGTCTGCTCCGGCAGCACATTGCCAAACTGATCTTCCACCCGGACATTCACCGTATGTCGATCGCTGCCATTCGCCAGCACATCCGGGTTACCCGTTGTCACTTGCATCGCGACAATTTGTGCGCTGGCGGCATCGCCACTAATACTGTAATCATTTGAAGACAAAGCGCTCGCCCAGCCGGACATCTGTAGCTGTGCTTTTAAACCGGTGCCAGGGAGTAAGGCGGTATACGTTGCGGTATAAATTCCTTTTTGATCTTCATTCCAGGCGATGCTTTCCGCTTTTGTATTTGGCAGCTGGATAGCCTGGTTGATAGCGTCTCGTTGCCCCCCGACCAGGTTTTCATAGCTATCCTTGAGTGTTACCGTAACTTTTATCGCGCCGCCCGCGGTGTAGGCCGTTTTGTCGGTAACGATGGAGGAATAAGCCAACACAGCTCCGCTTTCGCGTATGGCATACGCATAAGATTGCTGCGCGCTACTCCATGTCGATAGTTTCAGCGTGGCGTAATGGCGATCGCCAGCAATCTTCGCGGTTCGGGTGGTGGTGTAAACGCCATCAGACTCTTCGCTCCAGTTACCCGTTTCATTTTTATCTGTACCGCTCACCTCAACCACACCGCTACCCGCCAGCAGCGAAGCCATCCCTTTCACCAGGTTTTTCTGCTCATCCATAAGGGTAACTGACACTTTTATCTTGCCACCCGCGGTGTATGACACATCGTCTGTCTTGATGGTGGAAGTCAGCTGAGAGATATCGCCAGTAATAAAGCTCACTTCCACAGACTGACTACTGCCATTGGTCTCGGCCTTGATAAGACTATTTACCGCCTGGTCACTGGCAAGGTTAACGCTGGCAATCCCGTCTTTATCTGTCGTCACAATACCGCCATTTGGATCGGCAAAAACCGCCGCACCATTCACGACCGTGAAGGTAACATTTTGTCCCTGCAGTAAATTTTGATGCACATCCCTGACCGTCACAGCGACGGTATTGTGATCGCGTCTGGCAACTGCGTTATTCGCGGTGATCTGCATCGCAGCGATTTTGGCGGTATCTTTATCACCCACAATACTGAACGCATCCGAATGTTTGGTTTGCCAGCCGGGCATCGTCAGCTGGGCCGTTAATTTGTCGCCAATGAGATGGGCCGTATAGCTTGCTTTGTAAATTCCCTCACTTTCTTCCGTCCAGGCACTAACGGCATCTGCCTTCGTGTTGTCTACTTTAACGGCTTGTTTAAGAAGTTCTTTTCTTCCGGTAACCCCGTTGCCGTTATCATCTCTCAGGGTCACTTTAACGACTATCGGCTTACCCGCGACGTAATTATCCTGGTCTGTCTCAATCGTGGAGTCAGCGCGGGATGCTGTATTCGCCACGATAGCAATCAGCGCTGGCGTCTTAGCGATATCATCGCCGTTAAATTGCGGCATCAGCGATAACGCGCCAGACGTCTTCCCGGCGGTAACTATTTGGGTATAGGTTCCGTTACCGTTGTCTTTCCATTCGCTTAAGGCGAAATCCTGCAAACCTTTTGCCTGTGTTTTTAACGTCATACCGGGGATCGGCTTGCCGCTGGAATCTCGCGCGGTATAGGTCAGCGTTGAGGTTGATTTTCCATCAGCAAGCAGGATTTGCAGATCGACAGAAAGCGTTGAATCGGCGAGGCTTAGTGTGGGTTTTTCCACGACCACCATACTTTCTTCACGCCGGGAGAAATTTCCTTTCGAATCTTCCGCTGTAACCGCTATCGGGTAAGTGTTGTCGGTTTCAGGCATTGCCGTGAATCGGTAGGGAGGAATAGTGACCTGAATATCCTTGCCGGAAACTGCTACTTTTCCGCCCGCTGATTGCAGGGAGGCGGCTTCAATGTCATAACCTTTCAGCGCATATTTGGTTTGTAAGGAAGAAACCAGCGATTTAACCTCACCCGGCTTGCCTTTCAACGGATCGGTCAGCGTCAGCCGCACCAGCTCTTTCTTGCGATATTCAAGGACAATATTGTTATTACGATCGACCAGGTCATAGCGACTGCCCACAAGGCTGCGTCGTGCTGCAACTTCAGCCGGATCGAGCTGTTTTTGCAGTGAATGACCGGGTTGCAACGTCAACTCCATACCAATTCGGGTGTCGTTTTCTCCCTGTTTGCCCTGCCGTTGCTCGGCACTAAAGGAGATCAGGGGAACGGGGGTGTAACTCAAACCTGCGGTAATCGCGTGAGGATCATTTTGTCGCTCGTCTTTACCAAACAGCGCCACTTCATCGCCATAATATTGTTCATAGACCAGCTTGCCGCCCAGCTGTGGCCAGGCTGGCAACCAGCCTTCGGCGCGAAGATCCCAACCGTTCGCCGGACGTGCTTCATAGTCATTGTCGAGTTCCGGTGCACTACGCCAGTTACTGAGGCGCAGATAACCGTTGCCGCTCAGTTTCAGGTAATCGCGCCAGTATTCAACGCCCATCCCGGTTCGGGTGTGATAGCGGGTCAGGTCATGATCGATAAACATATTGACGCCAGACATCCAGCTCGGTGTGAAATAACGCCAGCCGATACCGTGGTTGGTTTGAGTGCGATCATCCGTACGATGAAGTGTGTGCTGGCTGAAGACCAGGTTATCCGGCGTTTCGTACCAGGGATGGAGAAATTCAAATGACGAGCTTTTAAGGCTGAAATCTTCATCCACACCAAGAGATACCCGGGCAGTTCCCCAACGGCTGAGCCAGTCCGTTGCCTGCGCAGAGGCAGAAGAAGCCACCCAGCCACGCGCCATACTCGCCGCCTGTTCGCTGTCCATATCGCGCGCTAAAAGTGTTCCGCTTTGCTGCGCCACTTCCGCGACCTGCATTTGCGGATCTTTGCCGTCGCGCTCCATCTGCATTGCTTTCAGGTTGCGCGCTTCAGGGCTGTTACTGTTAATGAGGGGCACATCTATTTCATCGCCCTGACGCACATTGTCAAAGCCCCGCGCAAAGGTACGGAACTGATTCAGGCGACGTAATTCATCAACGGTGATACCAAAGCGTGCCGCGACCGTTGGTGGCGATTCCAACGCACCCAGGGTATATGGAATAGTTTTAACGTTCGGCAGGATCAGTGACGCGGCAGTATCCGAATGCGCAGGGTTAATATGCGTAGGGGCAGCAGCCATAACAGGGAAAATAGTTTGTGTTATTAGGCAAATACCGGCGGTCAGACGACGTAAACGATCCCCCAATCCACATATGGTGTTATCGCCCCGACGATCGCCGTTCCCATGCGCTTTCCCTGCCATTTGTCATCCCTGTCGCTATGCGTTCAGATTAAATGACCTTTCTTTAACATGAGAGAAAATGATGATTCATGATTAGCAAATGATGAATACAGGCGGAATAATGGAAATAACAACAAGATAAGAACAATACCTGATCAAGGGGTATCAGGGGGAAGAACAAGAGAGCTTTCCCGCCAGAGCAATAACCCCTCCTGTAAATACGTTACTTCATTTTCACCTTTGCGGTGACCAATAACGCCGTCAGCAGCATCAATGTGCCGGACAACATCAACGGCGAAGTCAGACCAATATTATCCAGCGCATAACCACCGATTGCCGCGCCACAGGTATTAGCAAGCTGAATAACCGCCACCTGAATAGACCCGGCTTTTTCTGCCTGATCGGCCAGTGAGCGAGTGATCCACGTTGACCAGCCGACAGGAACCAATGCAAAAGTTAGCCCCCAGATAATCGCCACGCCGGTAGCAACGATTTTATCGCTTCCCCACAACGTCAGCACCAACGCACTCACAGCCAGTATTAACGGCGCGCCTGCTAAGGCCAGTTTTACCGAACGTTTAAGAATGAACGACGAAAGCGACGTACCAATAAAGCTGGCGATACCAAAACTCAACAGCACCAGCGTTAAGCCATCCACGCCGAATCCCGCCAGGTTCATATACACCGGGCGAATATACGTGAAGAAAGCAAACTGCCCGGCGAAAGACATGAAGATGGCGATCATCCCTGCCATCACACCCGGACGTTGTAATAAACGGAAAGTATTTTGTTTCTGATGCGAGGGTTCGCCTGGCAGCGAAGGCAATGATTTGATAATCCAGAAAATACACAGCACGCCCATCACCGCCGCCGCATTAAAGACATTGCGCCAACCGATAAGCTCGCCTAAAAAACTGCCCAACGGTGCGGCAATCACCAGCGCAATAGAAACTGCGCCGAAGATCACCGACAGCGCCTTCGGCACCGTACGCGGCGGCACCAGACGCATGGTCAGCGACGCCGACATCGCCCAGAACCCGCCCAGCGCCAGCCCCAGACAGGCACGACCAATTAAAAGCAAACTGAATGAGTTAGCAAAGGAAACCAGCAAGCAGGAGAGCGTCAGCAAAACGGCAAACAAAATAACAATGTAGCGGCGGTCAGTGGCCTGAATTGTCTGGGTAATAAACAAACTGGCAAACATTGCCACAAAGGCGGTCACGGTCACCGATTGCCCGGCAACCCCCTCCGAAATGCCTAAATCCTGGGCCATTGGCGTCAACAAACTGACGGGCAAAAACTCAACGATAATCAGACAGGCGACGCAAAACGCCACCGAGAAAACGGCTGACCAGTTCGGTCGGGTGATGACATCCGCGCCGCGGTTTTCGGCAATAAATTCACTCATGGTGTTACCCGTGGCATGTTTCAGGGGAAAAGCCGACCACTTTAACATTGAAATGTGTGACGCATTTAACGTTTTTGCAACTTTTACGGTGTTGTGGGAAAAGTTCGAGGCTGCTCGAAGAAATAAAAATCATAGGGCAAGGTGATATGTATTTTCGCGATTGTGTTGGGAACAAGGGATAAAGTATTGCACTTGGTGATATACTTTAATAACAGGACCTCAACGATATGCGCGTGTTTAAAACCAAATGGTTTGCAAGGGAAGCCAGGTCTCATGCAATAACAGATGAAGAGTTGTGCCGGGCCATTTTAGAAACGGAACAAGGTAAAGCTGATGCACTTGGCGGTGGCGTTTTTAAAAAGCGCCTTCACCAAAATCGTGAGCGTGCAATTATTCTGGCGAAAGGGGGAAGCAATTGGTTTTACACGTTTTTATATGCAAAACAGGATATGTCGAACATCAGTAGTCAGGAACTGGCTGGGTTTCGTGAAATTGCAAAGCATTATGCCTTCCTGACGAAAGCCCAACTAACAGCAATGATTAACACTAAAGAACTGACAGAGATCTGCTATGACTGCAAAAACTAAATTTAAAAGTCCTGCATTTGAGGCTATTCACAGCGCAGCGGCTGGATTGTCCAGCGTCAATGCTATTTCTGCTGAAACGATGCGTACTTTTGACAAAGCCTGCCTGACCAGCGTGCAAGACTTACAACCTGTTGAGATAAAAGCACTGCGGGAAAAATTAAAAGTGAGTCAGCCCGTCTTCGCTCACTATCTCAATACCAGCGTTTCAACTGTACAAAAATGGGAAAGTGGCGCTAAACGCCCCAATGGCATTTCATTAAAACTGCTCAGCATTGTGCAAAAACACGGGCTGGAGGTGCTGCTGTAAATAGAACGTAGATAATGCGTTCACCTACTGTCAGTTCCGATACCGGATGCGACGTACACGCCTTATCCACCCACCAGGTCAGGCGCGGTCTGTAGGCTGATAAGACGAAGCGATTTTAATGCAGCCAGTGAACGCCCTCGGCAGGCTGAAAGAACGCGTTATAGCGCATCTGAAAAGCATTAATATCCTGCATTTCAGGTTCGGTTTCGCGCAGAAAACCCAGCGCCAGCCTGACCTGAGCATCAGTAATCGGCGCGGCAAGGCGGGCTTTTTGTAAAATCCGATGCCATTGCAGCAGATTCTGTTCGCTACCATCGACAATGACAATTTGCCAGATGAGCAACACCTGCGCGGCGTTTTGCAGGTGCGACTCATCCGGACGATGCAAATAACGTAAAAATTCGTCACCGGCTGACTTTCCCATTTGATCGACCATCGACTCCACGGGTACGACATCGATATTCAGCCGATCGCTGAGACGGCGAATCGCTTTTCTGGCCCCGGATGTCAGCACCCGAAAACCAACCACAAACACTACCGCCAGCGTGGCGAGCATTATCCAGATCATGAGTTCTCCTGCGTAATCAGAACTCATGATATCTGGAAACCCTCGCCAGTTACTAATCCACCAGAATAATCTTCAGTGCAAACAGAGCTGCGACCACCACCACACACAGGTTCAGATCGCGCCAGCGCCCGGTGCACACTTTCATGATGCAGTACGACATAAAGCCGAGTGCAATCCCTTCGGTGATCGAGAAAGTAAAGGGCATCATCACCGTGGTAATAAATGCGGGCACCGATTCGGTAAAATCATCCCAGTTAACGCGCGCCAGGCTCGAAGTCATCAGCACGCCAACAAAGATTAACGCTCCGGCGGTTGCGTAAGGAGGAACCATCGCCACCAGCGGTGAGAAGAACATAACTAACAGGAACATAACGCCGACCACGACAGCCGTCAGCCCCGTGCGACCACCGACCGCCACACCAGAAGTACTTTCAATATAGGCGGTAACAGACGAGGTGCCGATAAACGCACCCGCCACCGAACTGACGCTATCAACATACAGCGCCTTATTCATATTGGGGAATTTACCGTTACTATCTATTAAGCCAGCTTTATCAGTTACACCAATTAATGTTCCTGATGAATCAAATAGGTTGATCAGCATAAAGGAGAAAATGATACCGGCGAGTTCAAGTGTTAACGCGCCGCTCAAATCTACTTCACCAATGACGCCGCTAATATCAGGCGGAATGGAATAGATGCCGCTAAAATGAACATCACCGAAAAATAAGCCACAGCAAGACGTCACCACAATAGAAACAAGCACCGCGGCATGAAAATGACGTGATGACAACACGGTTATAATAAAAAACCCTAAAATACCTAACAACACGCCGTGAGAACTTAAATCGCCAATCATCACCAGGGTGTCTTTATTGGCGACAATAACGCCAGTATTTTTTAATCCCATTAAGGCGATAAATAATCCGATTCCGCTGGTGATACCAATACGTAAACTTAATGGAATGTTGGAGATCATCCAGTACCGGATACGAAATAGCGTGAGCAAAAATAGCCCAATTGCGCCCCAGAATATCGCGCCCATCCCGGTCTGCCAGGAGATACCCATCGCCCCCACGACCACGAACGCAAAGAAGGCGTTCAGCCCCATTGCCGGAGCCAGCGCCACGGGTAAGTTAGCAAATATCCCCATCGCAATACTGCCGATACCGGCAATCAAACAGGTGGTAACAAACACCACTTTCGGGTCCATTTGTGCCGCGCCGAGGATTTGCGGATTCACAAAAACGATGTACACCATGGTTAAAAAAGTGGTCATCCCCGCAATCAATTCTGTGCGGACGGTGGTCCCATGCTGAGGTAGTTTAAATAATCGCGAAAGCGTCCCTGATTCATTACTCACGTAATCGGTATTGTCATTATTCATTTTTTTGCCCATTGGAGGAGATTTAATCCCTTGCTTTTGTAAAACAAATGACAACAACGGTTCAGTGATAATTATCACATTTCAATTGCACATTAATGGATATTCTTTAATAATCTCGCGACGTTTCTTTATGATAAATAATAATCAAATTGATAAAATCAAAATGAGAAAAATATGAATAATTCTATTAACCATAAATTTCATCACATTAGCCGGGCGGAATACCAGGAATTGTTAGCCGTTTCCCGTGGCGACGCTGTTGCCGATTATATTATTGATAATGTCTCTATTCTCGACCTGATCAATGGCGGAGAAATTTCCGGCCCAATTGTGATTAAAGGGCGTTACATTGCCGGTGTTGGCGCAGAATACACTGATGCTCCGGCTTTGCAGCGGATTGATGCCCACGGCGCAACGGCGGTGCCAGGGTTTATTGATGCTCACCTGCATATTGAATCCAGCATGATGACGCCGGTCACCTTTGAAACCGCCACCCTGCCGCGCGGCCTGACAACTGTTATTTGCGATCCTCATGAAATCGTCAACGTGATGGGCGAAGCCGGTTTCGCCTGGTTTGCCCGCTGTGCCGAACAGGCAAGGCAAAACCAGTACTTACAGGTCAGCTCTTGCGTACCCGCCCTGGAAGGCTGCGATGTTAACGGTGCCAGTTTTACCCTTGAACAGATGCTCGCCTGGCGGGACCATCCGCAGGTTACCGGCCTTGCAGAAATGATGGACTACCCTGGCGTAATTAGCGGGCAGAATGCGCTGCTCGATAAACTGGATGCATTTCGCCACCTGACGCTGGACGGTCACTGCCCGGGTTTGGGTGGTAAAGAACTTAACGCCTATATTGCTGCGGGTATTGAAAACTGCCACGAAAGTTATCAGCTGGAAGAAGGACGCCGGAAATTACAACTCGGCATGTCGTTGATGATCCGCGAAGGGTCCGCTGCCCGCAATCTCAACGCACTGGCACCGTTGATCAACGAATTTAACAGCCCGCAATGCATGCTCTGTACTGATGACCGTAACCCGTGGGAGATCGCCCATGAAGGACACATCGATGCCTTAATTCGCCGCCTGATCGAACAACACAATGTGCCGCTGCATGTGGCATATCGCGTCGCCAGCTGGTCGACGGCGCGCCACTTTGGTCTGAATCACCTGGGCTTACTGGCACCCGGCAAGCAGGCCGATATCGTCCTGTTGAGCGATGCGCGTAAGGTCACGGTGCAGCAGGTACTGGTGAAAGGCGAACCGATTGATGCGCAAACCTTACAAGCGGAAGAGTCGGCGAGACTGGCACAATCTGCTCCTCCGTATGGCAATACCATTGCCCGCCAGCCAGTTTCCGCCAGCGACTTTGCCCTGCAATTCACGCCCGGAAAACGCTATCGGGTAATTGACGTCATCCATAACGAATTGATTACCCACTCCCGCTCCAGCGTCTACAGCGAAAATGGTTTTGATCGCGATGATGTGTGCTTTATTGCCGTACTTGAGCGTTACGGGCAACGGCTGGCTCCGGCCTGTGGTTTGCTCGGCGGCTTTGGCCTGAATGAAGGTGCGCTGGCTGCGACGGTCAGCCATGACAGCCATAATATTGTGGTGATCGGTCGCAGTGCCGAAGAGATGGCGCTGGCGGTCAATCAGGTGATTCAGGATGGCGGCGGGTTGTGCGTGGTACGTAACTGCCAGGTCCAAAGCCATCTGCCGTTACCCATTGCCGGGCTGATGAGCACCGACACGGCGCAGTCGCTGGCGGAACAAATTGACGCCTTGAAAGCTGCCGCCCGTGAATGCGGTCCGTTACCCGATGAGCCGTTTATTCAGATGGCGTTTCTTTCTCTGCCAGTGATCCCCGCGCTGAAACTAACCAGTCAGGGGCTATTTGATGGCGAGAAGTTTGCCTTCACCACGCTGGAAGTCACTGAATAATAAAAAAAAGCCCGGCGTCATGCCGGGCAAAAGTCACCAGTTACGTTTATGCCACTGTCAACTGCTGAATTTTTTTCTCGCGGCGGATTTTGCGTTCTTCCATCACCGCCACTATCGCCATCAGGCAGATACAACCAATCGCGGCGATATCAAGTGCGGCGAAGGTGCCTGCCCAGCCGGTAAGGCCGAATACCGGCGTCCCATCGGCAATCATTCCCAGACCTAACTTGGCAAAGCTGTCACCAATCAGGTAAGCGAAGGTGCCTTTAATACCATCGGCAGCGCCAATCGCTTTTTTAGGTACAAAGCCAACAGCAGCCACACCAATCAACAATTGCGGGCCAAAGACCAGGAAACCCAACGCAAAGAGAGAAGCCAGGTAGATATATTCGTTGCTGGCGTGTTGATACACACCGAGCGTGGCGATAATCAGCGCCAGCGCGATACAGGCCACCAGGCCACGGCGACCGTTCGCCAGGTCAGAGAGCCAGCCCCACAGCAGCGTACCGACCAGCGCACCAGCTTCAAACAGCGTAAAGCCCTGAATCGCCACCGCTTTAGAGAGTTTCAGTTCCTGGAACGCATACACGGTTGACCACTGGTCGATACCAATACGCACCACATAGAGGAAAATGTTGGCGAAGCACAGCAGCCAGATCACTTTGTTTTTCAGCACATACTCAACAAAGATCTGCCACTTGGTCATATCGGTAGATTCTGTCTCTTTATCCTCTTCACTGATCTCCTCGCCAAACAGCTCTTCAGCTTTACCGAGGCCATAAGATTCCGGGGAGTCGCTGCCGTAACGCAGGCCGATAAAACCAACAATCAGCGCGATAATCGACGGGAAGATAAACATGCCGATAACATGACCATCGAACAGGTAATTTGCGCCGAACAGTGCCACACCAGCTGCGCCCGCGCCACCAAGGTTGTGAGAAATGTTCCAGAAACCGAGGAATGTCCCGCGTTTACGACGCGGCGTCCATTTGGTGATGGTGGAGTAACTGCACGAACCGCCGGTACTCTGGAAAAAGCCGCTTAAGGCGTAGAAGGCAATCATCAGGAACAGGCTAACCGAGCCGCTGCCCATACTGGCGCTGAAGCCCAGCATACAAATGGCAGACAGGATCAGCATGAACGGCAGGAATTGTTTGGTGTTTTTGCCGTCGGCGTAGTAGGAAACCAACGTTTTACCCACGCCATAAGTGATGGAGAAACCCAGGCCGATCATCCCCAGCTGCGTCATGCTCAACCCGTAGGTCGAAATCATATCGTTCTGCGCGATGTTAAAGTTCTTGCGAATCAGGTACATCGTCAGGTAGCCGATAAAGACCACCAGGTAGGATTGCATGAACGGTTTGAACCACATTTTGCGCCGCACTTCGAGCGGAAGGTCCAGGGTCGGCTTGCGAACCTGGTTTAAGAAAGCCAGCATGGGTTACTCCTGATTTCCCTTCATACTTCAAGCCGCAGGTGCCTTAGCTGCACGCATTCCTCCCGGTCACATAGTTCACTATGCTCCCGGGACTCACGCGTTTGCTGCGTTCCTGCAACTTGAATTATTTTGGGAAAGAATTAATGAATGATGGCATTGTAAAAATCAGCAGCAAATCAGGCCTGAGATAGCGTCCAGGCAAAACCTGGAAAATTTCTTAGTTTTGCCGGATATGAAGTGAAAAGGTGAGATGCATCACGCTTCGCGCGGTGTCTGGGCGTTCAAAAAGGGCAGTAACAGCAGTGCGGAAATCCCGGCGGCAATGGCGATAACCACAAAAAATCCGCTCCAGTGCCAGGTATCGAGCACTTTCGCCAGCGGCCAACCAGCAAGCGACGCCCCCAGATAAGCAAACAAGCCGACAAATCCCGTCGCCGCCCCTGCCGCCTCTTTGTGGGAACATTCTGCCGCCGCCATGCCGATTAACATCTGCGGGCCAAAGACAAAAAAACCAATGGTGAAGAAGCAAGTTGCCTGCATCACGTAGCTGGCAAATGGCATCAGCCACAGCGAGCCGACTGAAAGCAAAATTCCGGCAGCGAAAATCAAATTCATCGGCCCGCGGTTGCCGTTAAACAGTTTGTCCGAGCCCCAACCCGCTACCAGCGCACCGATAAATCCGCCCAGTTCAAACATCGTCACTGCCGTATTCGCCGTGACCAGATCGACGCCCAGCGTCTCGGACATATACAAATTGCCCCAGTCGTTGATCGCCGCCCGAACCACATAGACCAGCACATAGCAAAACGAAAGCAGCCAGATATACGGATTCAACAACACATACTTGGTGAGGATCTCTTTACGCGTCAGCCCTGCCCCTTCTTGTTGTTGAGCAATCTCCAGCGCATCGTGCCGCCATTCACCAACCGCAGGTAAACCTAACGCCTGCGGGCGATCGCGCAGCCGCCAGCAGAGAAAAATCCCCACGACGATCGCCATACAACCCGCAATCATCATCCCGGCACGCCAGCCGTAATGCAGCGCAGCTGCTGCCATCACAATGGGAATGAGCGCACCACCAACGTTATGCGCCGTGTTCCATAATGCCCACCAACCACCGCGCTCGGTACGAGAATACCAGGCCGTTAACAGACGTGCACACACCGGTGAACCCCAGCCCTGGAAAAAGGCGTTCAGCACCCAGAGTACGGCAAACGCCCATAGCGACGTCGAGAAGCCAAACAGAATGTTGATGATGCCCGTCGCGATAAGCCCTATCCCCATAAAATAACGGGCATTTGAGCGATCGCTGACAATGCCGGAGACAAACTTCGACACGCCGTAGGTAATGTAAAACAGGGTCGCTAACAGGCCGATATCGCTACGGCTGAGCACGCCGTTAGCAAGGATTTCTGGTACGGCGGCGTTAAAACTTTTCCGCGTGAAGTAAAACAGCGCGTAACCCAGCCAGATGGTCAGCAGAATATGCCGACGCCAGTAGCGATAGCGTGCATCAATTTCATGTTTATCAGTCATTAATGGCGCATCGGCAGGCGCTTTCAGAAACGGCAACATCATCGAACCTTAAACATAACGTTGAGGTAGAGAAACGCTGACACGCGTGCCGTGCAGACAGGAAATGTGTAATGTGCCACCCAGCGCCGTTACGCGCTCGCGCATTCCGGTGAGGCCAAAACCTTGTTGCCCGGAACCCGGCGGCAAACCGCTGCCATCGTCTTCAATCACCAGCATCAACCGTTCATCCTGCTGCCAGCCTTGCAGGGTGACCGCGCTGGCATCGGCATGTTTCACAATGTTGTTCAGCCCTTCCTGGCAGACGCGAAACAGCGTCACTCGCTGGTTTTCACTTAACGCTGATTCATCGATTCGCCATTCGAGATGGCTGACAATGCCGCGCCCTTCCAGCTCCATTTCCCGCATCAGTGAGCGGATGGCCTGCTCCAGGGTGAGATCATCCAACTGGCGCGGACGTAACCGACCTAACAAACGGCGCACCGCATCGTAAACGCCCAGCGACAGTTGTTCGATGAGCTGCCCGCTCTGCTTCACACTGGCGTTATCTGCCGCAAGTCGCTGGACAATGCCCGCTTGAGTACGAATAGCAGTGATGGTCTGACCGATATCATCGTGCAGCTCACGCGCCACGTCGCGGCGCACGCTCTCTTCAGTTTCCAGCAACCGTTCAGCCAGATGCTGATTGCGCGCCAGTTCTTTTTGCAGCGACTGGTTAAGTTCACGCAACCGCTGGATACCTGCGCCCAGTAACAACCCTGTCAGACTTTGCACCAGCAGTGAGAGCAATAAATCCACCGGATGATCGCGCCAGGTTTGACTGGCGATCAGCGCGATGGCGTTCATCAACGTCGCAATCAGCGCCCCTTGCCAGCCATAGTGCCAGGCCAGCGCGATAATCGGCAGCGCCAGGCAGAATGGCGTAAAGCGCGACAGTTCGTCCGGCAATCCCAACTGGAGCCAGAGACTGATAACAAACAGCAGCAAGTACCAGACCAGATGCCGCCCGCGCCAGTTGATCGGTTGAGAAACTAACGACGGCCCGAGCGGCAGCCAGGTGTTATTGGCGAGATAGTGCCAGAACACCAGACATATCGGGGCCAGCGTCAAGCCGCCAGTTAAAGTCAGCAACAGCGCATTCCACGACTCTTTGCCGTGCCAAAGCCAGGGCAGCGACTGCAACAACGCCGCCGCCGTCAGGGCCGCACCCTGTAACAGCAAGGTGCGCCAGTCACGTTGATGGCGATAGCGCGAGATCAGCGCCACGGGCAGTAACGTCAGTAAACTACCGATCATCAATAAGGAAAAATGGGTTAAACCGACCGCCTGCGTTAGCCAGTAAATCAGCAGCCATTCCGCGCCCAGCAGCACCGGCCAGTATCCGCGCGGGCATTGCAGCATTAGCCCCAGACGCAGGCCAAACGGAAATAACAGCACCGCCATATCAGGGCGCTCAACCAAGTGCAGGCTGATGCTCCACAGGCAAAACCATGCGGCAGAGAAGATAAAAAAGCAGGCAATAACGGTAATTAAGCGGGAGAACAACGTCTTCATCACCAGCCATCAAACATGCGGCGCGCCAGTTCAACGTCGTTACTGACGCCCAGTTTTTCCATCAGGTTGGCGCGATGGACGTGTACCGTTTTCGGTGACAAGCCCAGTTCGGCAGCAATCTCTTTCACCGCCATTCCTTGCGCCAGTTTTTCCGCCACCTGGCGTTCACGTTTGGTTAGCGGGTCCTGGCGACCGGATGCCAGTTTAATGGCAATATCCGGCGTCAGATAACAGCCGCCCGTGGCAACCGTATGCACCGCAGCAATGAGTTCATCCGGGCTACAGCGTTTGGAGAGAAAGCTGCGCGCCCCCGCGTTAAGCGCCTGCTCAACCAGTGCCGGACTGTCATGAACGGAGAGCATAATTGTCGCCATGCCTTTCGGCAGCTGGCTTAGCAGCTCCAGACCGGAGATATCAGGCATGGAGATATCGCAAATACACACCTGCACACCGCGCCCCGGCAACCCCGCCAGCGCCTCGCGCCCCGAACCAAACTCGGCAACTACTTGCAAATCAGGTTCCAGCCCCAGCAACTGCGCAAAGCCGGAGCGGACGATGAGGTGATCGTCTATAAGGGCAACGGTGATCATAATTGGGTCCTGGCGGATAAAAAACGCGCATACCTTAACGATAAGCGCGATGTTGTTCAAGTTGGATATGGGGTATGTATTGGCTTAATGATGTTGGGCTTATCGTCAAAACGCTTACCTGAAAGGTAAGCGTTTGGTACGTATTATTGAGAAAAAGCGAATTATTTGTAGGTTGCGATTGCAATATTGCCTGAAAAATTTCTCCTCCTGTTGCGGAAATCGTTTTCAGGTAACAAAGAGTCATCCAGAAACCTATAATCTTCAGCGGAACGCTCATTAAGAGAGTCATCCACTGAGTCGTTATGAATATAATCCTCACCGTATGTTCGATAAATGAAATTAGCAATATTAAAATCGTTACCAGCTTCATTTATTTCGGCTTTTACAATATAATGAGTTTGTGTAAATGTATGCAGAGAAAAGTCAGCAAAAAGCAAATTTGTTCTTCCCAGCAAAACACAAAGCCCTGGGTTACTATCAAGCCCGGAAGAAATAGAATTACTTGCCTGTATTGCATTAATATCCCCCCTATCAAGCGCGACAGGAAATGCCTGTGAACAAGCATAATACAGGTTACCTATTCCTGAAATACTGGAGAGGCAAGAAATAATATTTTCTCTGGTTTTTTTCTCAACACCATCTTTCTGTAGAGAGTTTCTCACAACACTACATTCATCTGGCGTAAATACAATTTTACTAAAAAGATTTTCGAAATCTTTATATTTCCTAACACCTCCATGACCAGACAAAGCCATGGTTTTACTCCTCAGAAATTCATGGATTGTGCTATTTATTTTAACTCCACAACATGAAATAATTGAGCTACCCTCTCCAACGTGTCTTGATGCATCAGCAAGAAGTGCACTAAACTCTCCCTCCTGAACATCTAGTTTTTTTATGTCTGATTTATAACTACAATCATCTGGAATTAATTTATCTGGTGTTAATTGAGTTTGTTCATTTAACGCTTTTTTTAATTGGCGCTCAGCATCAGTAACTCCAAAGCTGCGTTTATTTTCAGAATTATTATTAACAACTTCTAGCTTGAGAGCATTTGCAGCAACTGTTACATTTGAGAGTTGATACTTTTCCAATACATCGTGCTCTGATAATAACCCTATAAACTCTTTCACATTTCGACCACTAAAATCCCTGTCTCTACTCTCTTTTTTCAAACTGTTGCCTTTTAACTCACGATACACATCAGTGACTTTAAATTTATCACTGCCGGTCTGCTCAATTTTTATATAGCTATCCATGCCTGTGGTAGCGATCCATGTTTTATAATTCGCATTCGCTGATTCAGGCGTAACATGAAAATAAGAAACCAATTTATCACTAATATCATGTCGATAGATATGTAAGGAATCTAAGATGTATAACAATAAACTTCGGAAAATTTCACGAAAAGAGGCATTTTTAGATAATGTTCTACAATTATCGAGCAGGCCACTTTGTGCCATCGCATCAAATGCTTTAATATTACCCTCGATACTATCTCTTAGACTCTGGCTCAGGCCCTGACTCTGAAACTGGCTATTATCATTCTCTGTTTCCGTTGGATATGTATAACTCGTCACACTAACCATAGTAACCTCGCAATATGACACTTTGCATATTTTGACATTTTAGAAGCATCAATGGTTAGCATGATAAATATGTCAATGCTAACCGCTATATTTTAGTGTCGTTAATTTTTAACGATTTTCCCAATGCAATTGCATCACCAAAACAATTTACTCACTATCAAAAATCGCTCATTTTTTCAAAAAGACTGTTTACGCACAGACGGTTAAGAATACGCGCTCACCTTAATGACAAACGCGCTTTATGAAGAAAAAATCATAAATCAGCTGTTGTTGCGGTAGCGTAAAATGTAAAAGCGACTTTATCGATTTTAGAGTTTTGTTCGTCGACCATACCGGTAGTAAAATAACGAGCACACTGAAGCTTAACTTCATTTTCAATTTTATTAACCGCCATCAAATATATCTTCTGACTAAACCCATTCATAGTGAAATCCATTTCATTAAGATACTTTCCAGACCCAAAAAATTCATTTCCTGATTTTTTTAAATGAAATGTTGATGAAGTGGCACCACCCAAACTCTTTGAGAGTAACTCGCGAACATCTTGAGATGTGTGTTGTAAGCGACTCTGATAGCCTTGTGCGGAAGAATAATAAAAACATGTAATCCCCTGAGGACTGGCTAAGCAAGCTATTATTTCATCAATCTTATCATTCGTAATATTACCGTTTGATTGCCGTAACAATTCTCTTACCTCAGCACAATCATTAACATCAAAGCAAAGCTGTTTAACCATTTCTTCAAGTGTGTTTTGAATATATTTTGGATCTTGTTCAATTTTTTCAATTTTGCTTGCAAACTTTTTAAGAATATCTTTACTTAACTCAACACCACAGCAAGTTATTTTTGCAGCACCACTTGGTTTAGTTTGTTCTTTTATACATCTATGAGCATCCATAGTCATAGAGTGTAAATAATCCTCAGTAATATCAATTTTTTCCTGAACAGGTAAATGGCCCTCATCTTTTTGAATTCGCAGGTTTAATAAATCATATGTATTACTCACAATGTCTGCAGGCATTTCGTAACTACAATCCGTATTCATCATAACAATACTATTAACTAATTTTTTCCTCAAAACCGTGTCAGCAGAATGTGTTTCTAACGCAGCAGTTTTTTCAGACAGCGATTTGATAATAGTCGCCACAGCCACTCCAGAATATGATGTTTCTTTTACTATTTTTTTTGTATTTTTTTCACCTGCATCAAACTGTATAACTTTAAAGGATTTGCCACCTGTTTGTTCGATTACGGTATATTCGTTCTCTCCAGTTGCCGCCATCCAGGTACGATTGCCATTATTTTCAGTGCCTGGCATAGGATGAAAATAGTTAAGGATTTCGGTATTAACACTTCGAGAACCGGACATAATATTTGCTATTAAGCGTTTTATTTCCTGTAACATCCATTTTGCGAAATTACTGCCAGGTGAATATTTTTTCTCGTTATTTGTGATATTAAGCTCAGCAGCAATAATTCTATTTTTATCCAAAAAGGTGGAAGGGCAGGGATTTGACATCATTGTTCCGCTGTTTATAGGGCTTGCCATAATATACCTCACGATGAACCATTAATTAATAGAATGCTGGTCATGCCCACTGGTATAGACAGCAATCAGAATTTAACACCATCGCTGGAAATTTTTAGCCCTAACTGTCAACCCCCTGGTTATCGGTGCAGCGACTTAAATTAACGTCCTGGGCTAATAAATTGTGCCTGAGATGGTCTCTGGCACAATTTCACCCTATATATCTGAACGGATCTATCAAAAATCGCTCATCAGTAAACCCCCCGAGCGGTTTAATGTCGCTCCTTACTGAAAAAACACCGCGATCTTGTTAAACATCGTCGGATCGGACTGATTACGCTGCACTTTCACCACATCTTCCAGCTTGTCTATCTGGCTTATCATCTGCTCCAGACGCTGGTCGTCATTGACCAGTAGCCAGATATGGCTTTTGTCGCTGTCCTGAATCGGCAGACAGAGAATGCCTTCAACGTTAAAAGCGCGACGGGCAAAAAGGCCACAAACGTGGGTCATTACGCCCGGATGGTTGCGAACGGTGAGTTCCAGAATCACGTTGTCATGAGTTGTGTTTTGCATGGCTTATTCCCCCACCATTTCAGTATTCGCCGCACCTGGCGGCACCATCGGGTACACTTTTTCTTCGGCATCAATACGCACATGGATCAGCGCCGGACCTGGTCGATTGATGATTTCCTGCAATGCAGCCTGCGGATCGGCTTCGTTATTCAAATCACAGGTTTCGAGGCCGAATCCGGCGGCAATCTGCATAAAGTTGATTTTTCCCGGATAGGTAGCGGCAAAAACGCCCTGCTTGTAGAACAGACTCTGTTGCTGATGTACCAGCCCCAGCGCTTCGTTGTTCATCAGAATGATTTTGACATCCAGCTGATTTTCACTGGCGGTCGCCATCTCCTGAATATTCATCATCAGGCTGCCGTCGCCGGAGAAACACAACACTTTGCGATCCGGGTTCGCCAGCGCCGCCCCAATGGCCGCAGGCAGACCAAAGCCCATCGTGCCCAGCCCACCGGAGGTCAGCCACTGGCGTGGGCGATTGAGCGGATAAGCTTGCGCGGTCCACATCTGATGCTGACCCACATCGGTGGTGATAATCGCGCTGTCATCGACACAGGCGGCAACGGCGTTGATCAGGCCGTAATGGCTTAACGGATCGCACGCTTTCGGGATTGGACACGGGAATTCGCGCTGCAAATCCGCTACCAACTTGTGCCACTCTGCACGCGGTTGCGCTTCCACCTGCGGGATCAGCTGCGCCAGCACGTCATCAACATCCGCCTGAATCGCTACGTGCGGCTGCTTGATTTTACCCAGCTCTGCGCGGTCGATATCGACATGAATAATTTTGGCATTCGGGCAGAACTGCTCGGTTTTGCCAATCGCCCGGTCATCAAAACGCGCACCGAGCACAATCAACAAATCCGCCTCCTGCAAAATATAGTTGGTGCTGCGCACACCGTGCATCCCCAACATACCCAGCGACAACGGATGCGCTTTTGGCAACATGCCCAGCGCCATTAAAGTCATGGTGGTAGGCAGTTGCGCTTTCTCCGCCAGTTCACGCACTCGCGCAGGCGCATTGATCACACCACCGCCCAGATAAAGCACCGGGCGTTTGGCAGCATTAATCATTGCCGCTGCGTCACGAATGCTTTCTTCGCTAAAGGCGGGCGCGACGGCTTTTTCTGCCACCGCGGGCTGTGCTTCAATCTCAAAAACGGCCGTTTGCACATCCTTAGGAATGTCTATCCACACCGGGCCAGGGCGGCCTGATTGCGCAATGCGGAAGGCATCGCTCATGACCTGCGGGAGTTCTTCGATATGTCTGACCAGATAGTTGTGTTTGGTGATGGGGATAGAGATGCCGTAGGTGTCCACTTCCTGGAAGGCGTCGGTGCCGATCATCGAGGCGGGTACCTGACCAGTGATGCAAATCAACGGGATGGAGTCCAGCCGCGCATCGGCAATGGCGGTCACCAGATTAGTCGCACCCGGTCCGCTACAGGCCATACAGACCGCCGGTTTACCGTCGGTGCGCGCCATTCCCTGAGCGATAAACCCCGCGCCCTGTTCATGGCGAGCCAGAATATGGCGGATTTGCGTGCTTTGGCTTAAGGCATCGTAAACAGGCAGGATAGAACCGCCCGGAATGCCCGTCACAATCTTAATGCCCTGCTGTTCCAGGAAATGAACGATAAATTCTGCGCCGGTAAAGCGCTTACGCGTTGATGTTGTGCCCGAACTTGCCATGCTCCAGTCCTTTTCTTCTGGGCCGACTTTCCGGGAGGTGCTTAAACGAAAAACCCCGCCCGGTTTGCGCCGGCGGGGTTTTGGAATCGTGTGTTGTTCCAGTCCCTACGGCGCATTGCCGACGACCACCACCACACGCACGACGACCACTGCGGCGGATGGCGCAGTTGGTAGTAGTTTTGCGTTGAACATGGAAGTAGTCATTGGGGACCTTGTTGGTTTTGTGTTTAACAATATTTATACAAGCACAGCTTTACAGGGGAGACAATGGAAAATTTTTCAGCAAGGGAAAATTGAGGGGTTGATCACGTTTTGTACTGAATTGCAGGTAACAAAAAACCCCGCCGGAGCGAGGTTTCGTCAGCCGCCCGCGGCTGGTAACCGCAAAGCACACTGTATTATGTCAACACAGAAAGTATACGTGTTCCGCGCAAAACGCGCAATTTCGGCACGAATTTTGACGTATTTAGTGCATAGTTGAGTATCGATCACAGTTTGCGTTTTGTCCAAATATTACTGTTTATTTATACAGTAAACTTCTATAATATCACTGTACGCAATGTGTTATGCGGGGGCCGCATCGTTACCCGGCGCACTAAGTCCTGGCTGAAACGGGTGGTGCCGTCAGCGCCTTAACCCCGCGTGAGCACACTGTGTTATGTCAACAAGCACAACGTTTCTCCTTGAGATACCGCGTGCACAACAGCTGGCAACAGGCAGCGGAAAGGTACGTCAGCTGGCAGTGCTCCTGAACCACAGGAGACGCGTATGAGCCTGGTGGATATCGCCATTCTTATCCTCAAACTCATTGTTGCAGCACTGCAACTGCTTGATGCTGTTCTGAAATACCTGAAGTAATTCAGATTCAAGTCGCACTAAAGGGGAGCGGGTAACCGCTCCCCTTTTATATTTAGCGTGCGGGTTGGTGTCGGATGCGATGCTGATGCATCTTATCCGCCCTACCATCCCTCCCGGCAACATTTATTGCCGCTTTTGTTTACATATTCTGCCGCTAAACAATTCCCCATTCCTGGCGTATATCTGGCTAACATTTATCAATGTGATAGATTCCTCTCCCGCATTTATGGGAATGCGTAGTGACTTATTCTAATTATTTTTATAAAAGCATCCGTGATAATGAAAAGGCATAGAAACGTCAATTTGTTATTGATGTTGGTATTACTCGTGGCCGTCGGTCAGATGGCGCAAACCATTTATATTCCAGCTATTGCCGATATGGCGCGCGATCTCAACGTCCGTGAAGGGGCGGTGCAGAGCGTAATGGGCGCTTATCTGCTGACTTACGGTGTCTCGCAGCTGTTTTATGGCCCGATTTCCGACCGTGTAGGTCGCCGACCGGTGATCCTCGTCGGAATGTCCATTTTTATGCTGGCAACGCTGGTCGCGGTCACGACCTCCAGTTTGACAGTATTGATTGCCGCCAGCGCGATGCAGGGGATGGGCACCGGCGTTGGCGGCGTAATGGCGCGTACTTTGCCGCGTGATTTATATGAACGGACACAGTTGCGCCATGCTAATAGCCTGTTAAACATGGGAATTCTTGTCAGTCCGTTGCTCGCACCGCTAATCGGCGGTCTGCTGGATACGATGTGGAACTGGCGCGCCTGTTATCTCTTTTTGTTGGTACTTTGTGCCGGTGTGACCTTCAGTATGGCCCGCTGGATGCCGGAAACGCGTCCGGTCGACGCACCGCGCACGCGCCTGCTTACCAGTTATAAAACGCTTTTCGGTAACAGCGGTTTTAACTGTTATTTGCTGATGCTGATTGGCGGTCTGGCCGGGATTGCCGCCTTTGAAGCCTGCTCCGGCGTGCTGATGGGCGCGGTGTTAGGGCTGAGCAGTATGACGGTCAGTATTTTGTTTATTCTGCCGATTCCGGCGGCATTTTTTGGGGCATGGTTTGCCGGACGTCCTAATAAACGCTTCTCAACGTTGATGTGGCAGTCGGTTATCTGCTGCCTGCTGGCTGGCTTACTGATGTGGATCCCCGACTGGTTTGGCGTGATGAATGTCTGGACGCTGCTCGTTCCCGCCGCGCTATTCTTTTTCGGTGCCGGGATGCTGTTTCCGCTGGCGACCAGCGGCGCGATGGAGCCGTTCCCTTTCCTGGCGGGCACGGCTGGCGCGCTGGTCGGCGGTCTGCAAAACATTGGTTCCGGCGTGCTGGCGTCGCTCTCTGCGATGTTGCCGCAAACCGGTCAGGGCAGCCTGGGGTTGTTGATGACCTTAATGGGGTTGTTGATCGTGCTGTGCTGGCTACCGCTGGCGACGCGGATGTCGCATCAGGGGCAGCCCGTTTAAGCTCACGTCACCGCAGCATCGTCATCAGCTCCATGGGAGAACGATGCTGCTTTATCAGATCACGCATCACCCGCATATGCGGCGCGGAGTAAGAATAAAACGCCTGATAGCCCGCACAAAGCACGTTGTCTGGCGTCTCCTCCCGAGCGTGCGGGCACAGCCGATGCCAGTCGCACGCCTGGCAGCCACGGCGCGGTTGCGGGTTTTCGCTGCCACACCATTTTTGTAGGGTGGCGTCAAAAAGCTCAATCGAAATACGACTGATATCTGCCCGTACCCAACACTCGAACAGGGCAATTAAAAATTTCCCCCACAGCTCTGCTGTCACCGAAGCGGCCGTCAGATCGCCCCGGTCATCAAATTCAAGATGGGGAATAAGCTGTACGGAGCGGATACCCCGTTGTTTGAAATTGTGATAAAAATCGGCAGGTTGCAGAGCATCCTTGTACTCTACAACCAGTTTATGCCTGTCCTCTTCAGCATCAATGACCTGACTTCCTGTCATGCGACTCTCTCAATAAATACGATAAGTTGATGTATATGCGTTACAGCAAACAGTATTGCGAGAGATAACACCGCGAGGGAGATCAAAAATTTGTCACGGACTACGTGAAATTGGGAAAAATCGCTATTCGTGACATCCATTAAATTGCGATTACGGGTGTAGTGCCAGAGGATCAGCGCCACAATGGCGAGAATGCCAATCGAAATCCAGAATAACATGCCCGCCTGGTGCCAGTTGTGTTTGATAGCCAACGCCATCAACGCGCCGTAGCCCAGCATGGTACGAAACCACGCCAGTGATGTACGCTCCGGCTGCAGCCCTGGGTCGGCAATGCGTCTGGCTTTGCGGCTATCCGGCATACAACACCAGTCCCATAACGATCACCGCTACGACCATCAATATTAAGCTGATGATTAATAAGCTGTTGGTGTAGGGCAGGTCCTCTTTCAGACGCATCGCTTTTTCATTGCGTAACCAGCGCAGGTAGCCATACATCGCTAACCCGCCGGAAAACAGACACAACAACAACGCCAGCAGTTCGCGAATGACGGGCGTGGCGAAATCTGGCGCAAGTTGATCAAGCCCAACCCCCGCCGCCAGAAAGCCTAGTGCGGTACGGATCCACGCCAGAAAAGTACGCTCATTAGCCAGCGAGAAGCGGTAATCGGGCGCTTCTCCGAGGCGGGAAATTTTCATTGTTGCTCCTTTGCAATTTCACTAACGCTCTACCTTTAGCGGTTTTTTTTAAGAATTTCGTCCGCCCGTTTCCTGATATGCTTTCGCCATCCGCTACAAGGAGGTCAGATGGGTATCATAGCGCAAAATAAAATCAGTTCATTGGGCATGCTGTTCGGTGCCATCGCTTTAATGATGGGGATTATCCACTTTTCATTCGGCCCTTTTTCCGCACCACCGCCAACGCTTGAAAGCATCGTGGCGGATAAAACGGCTGAAATTAAAAGAGGTCTTTTCGCCGGAATAAAAGGCGAAAAAATTACCACCGTGGAGAAAAAAGAGGACGTGGATGTCGATAAAATCCTCGATCAAAGCGGTATCGCACTGGCCATTGCTGCGCTACTTTGCGCATTTGTTGGCGGTATGCGTAAGGAAAATCGCTGGGGCATTCACGGCGCGCTGGTTTTTGGCGGCGGGACGCTGGCTTTCCATACCTTGCTTTTTGGTATCGGCATCGTGTGCAGCATTTTGCTGATATTCCTTATCTTTTCCTTCCTGACCGGCGGTTCACTGGTTTAAGCAGCCTGAATAATGCCCGCCGGGTGTTCATCAGCGGGCATTATCGTCAGAACTTCTGTTTTTTCTCTTCCACCTTCACCCCTTGTGTCGGTAGGCCGGTGTCATAGTCGCGTACCACTGGCGAATAGCCATCTTGTGGGCGTGGACGAAACGCCCCCATCCAGCGCGGTCGTGCATCTTTACGCCACGGACGCAGACTCCATTGGTAACTGCGGAACGGATCGCGAATTTTATCCATGTAATCCAATAAGGCGTCATGCATTTTGCTGCGCACGTCGGCAAAACGGATATCATCTATCAGGTTATGCATTTCATTTGAATCATTACGGCGATCGTAAAGTTCATCACTGGTGAAGAGGTTGAGCACCAGTTTAAAGTCATCCGTCACCCAGCAACGCACCGGAATAAAACCGCCAAAGCTGTCATGCTCAATCTCGTAGCGGTTAAATTCCACCATCACGCCGCGTGGCTCTGTCACGGCAAGGATATTTTCCCCCGGCAGAATCTCTGGTTTTTCAATATCTGCCAGCGCCATCATTGTCGGCAGTAAATCGATATGACTGACTGGCGTATCGACCTGTCGCCGCTCCCCTTGCGGCGAACGGATGATCAGCGGAATGCGGGTGATGTCGTCATACATCGCCGCCCCTTTACTGATCAGCTTATGTGCGCCCATCATTTCGCCGTGATCGGAGGTATAAATAACCCACGTATTTTCACGTTGCTCTGGCGTTAAGGCATTGATGACCCGTCCGATTTGGTCATCAACAAAGTCATTACAGGCAAAATAGAGCGGATGGTGATAAAGCCCGTCATCACCGACTGGCGATGGCATCGCCTGCGCCCATAAGCGGTGATGTTCCGGTTTGTTAGCCAGGTCATCCTGTGCTTTCTCGCCCAGCTCGTAGTAAAAATCAGCGTATTTCTCTAAATACTCCACCGGACAGGTGAACGGGTGATGCGGCTCATCATACGAAACCACCATCAGGAAGGGTTCCTCGGCGCGCGCGGGCTGTTGCAGAAAATCTACCGCCCGATTGCTGATGCGGTGCGCCCAGGTGAAGGTTTCGTCGATATGGTTCGCCTGTAAATCTTCGACGCTGTTTAGGCCATTGCGCCACAGGCTAATCTCTTTTTCCGTCAGTTCGCTAAGATAGTTCGCCCCATCGAACCAGTAATCAGCGTCCCACTCCGGCGGACACTCGCCAGTGCCGAAATAGTCATGACCGTCGAGATGCCATTTGCCGATGTAACAGGTGTGATAGCCGGCATCCTTAAAGTAGCGCCCCATAGTGGAGATGTTTTTGCCTGGCGCGACGTTGTTGGTCCACGGGCCGGACTGGTTAGCGTAGATACCGGTGAATAGTCCGGCGCGTGCAGGCGTACAAACCGGTGAACAAGTGTAGGCGGAATTAAAGCGAATACCTTCCGCCGCCAGACTATCAATATTTTGCGTATTCAGCGGTTTACCGCTATAGCAACCGACCATATTGGTGGCCTGGGTATCGGTCATGATGAACAGAAAATTGGGGCGTTTCATAGGCTATCCTTCGCGTCGGGAGTAAAGGTTACGGCTGGGTCGTGACGATGCCGCCAGCTGTCAAAAATCAGGTAGACAATCACTACGGCGGCAATGAAATAACTGATCATCGCTAACCAGCGCGTACCGTAGCCGCCGAATTCAGCCAGCCCGGCATAGACGCCAATCATCGCGAACAGGATACCAATTGACGCGATCTTGACGTTTTTCCACGGTTTCATGTCCACCGCAAACGCATCTTTGAAGGTGAACGGCGTGGCGCGCGGTTTGATAAAACCGATCACCAGCATCACGACCACGTTGATACAGAACGTACAGGCCAGCACATAGAGGAAATGGAAGTCGAACTTCACCAGATAGTTGATGGTGATGTAGCTGATTATGCCAATCCCCATCGCCACTTTTGCCGCCAGCGCCGGAATGCGCGGGAAGAAAAAGCCCATAATGATGATGGTAACCAGCGGCACGTTGTAAATACCGTTGAGCTGTTTCATCCAGCTATACAGCCCCTGCGGCGCGTTGGCGATCCACGGCGCGACCAGCACCGAAACGATGGCGATAAAGAAACCAAATTTGCGCCCAACGGTGACCAGCTGTTGCGGCTCGGCATTCTGGTTAATGATGCGACGGTAAATACCCATACTGAATAACGTACTGGCGCTATTCAGAAAGCCGTTGAAGGTACTGATCACCGCACCAAATAACACCGCGCCGAAGAAACCCACCAGTGGCACTGGCAGAACGTTATTGACCAGCGTCGGGTAGGCCATGTCGGCTTTCGGTAGATCCTGATACAGATGAAACGCAATCAACCCTGGCAGCACCAGTACCAGCGGGTCGAGCATTTTCAGCACCGCCGTTAACAGCGCCCCCTTTTGCCCTTCCGCCAGGCTTTTTGACGCCAGCGTGCGTTGCACGATGCCCTGATTTGTACACCAGTAAAAGGTGTTCACCAGAATTAAACCGGTAAATGCCGCGCCAATCGGCAAGGGATCGGTCGGGCCACCGACTGAGTTTAATTTCTCGGCGTGAACGGTGGTAATTTGCTCAATGCCCTGCATAAAGCTGCCCTTGCCCATCGCGATCAGGCCAAATATCGGCACCATCAACCCGCCAATAACCAGCCCAATACCGTTGATGGAGTCCGCCACTGCCATTGCGCGCAGTCCGCCGATTACCGCATACAAAATTCCCGCCAGACCAAGCAAAATAACCAGTAGCCAGATCGCTGCGCCGTGGGAAATTTGTAACGATTTCCCGACGTGAAACAGGCTGTTGAGCGCCAACGCGCCGGAGTAGAGAACAATCGGCAGAAAGCAGACGCCGGTGGCAATGAGGAAGCAGAAGTCGATGATAATACGCGTCGTTTTATCATAACGTTCCTCCAGAAAATCGGGGATGGTGGCAATGCCGCGCTTCAGATAGCGCGGTAAAAAGATTAGCGCGAGGAAGATCAGCGTCACCGCAGAAGTGACTTCCCAGCCCATCACCGACATGCCGCTTTTGTAGGCCTGCCCGGAAAGTCCAACCAGTTGTTCCGTGGAAAGGTTGGTTAGCATTAACGAAGCGGCAATAACCGGCGCTTTTAGTGAACGTCCGGCAAGAAAATAGCCTTGTTGCGATCCGGTATCTGTTTTGCGGACCTTCCACCAGGTGATGACCGCCACCAGCAGCGTAAAACCGACAAAACTCAAGATTTGTAACGAATTCATCTCATAGCCCTTATTTATGTTTATGTCCCGGACGCATGAATATAGGGAGAGGTAAAATGCGTCGGGTCAGGCAGTCAGATTCTTAAAATACAAACGTCGTATCCCTGAACGGATTGTTTTCTGTTAAGTTCAGGTTGTGAGCATAATTCGCCGGAGGGATATTAAAATGAATGGAAAATTGCAAAGTTCAGATGTAAAAAACGAAACTCCGTACAATATTCCCTTATTGATTAACGAAAATGTGATCTCCAGCGGAATTTCTCTGATCTCGCTCTGGCATACCTACGCCGACGAGCATTACCGGGTGATCTGGCCGCGGGACAAGAAGAAACCGCTTATCGCCAACTCATGGGTTGCGGTGTATACCGTACAAGGATGTGGGAAAATTCTTTTAAAGAATGGCGAACAAATAACTCTGCATGGCAACTGTATTATATTTTTAAAGCCAATGGATATTCACTCTTATCACTGTGAAGGTTTAGTCTGGGAACAGTACTGGATGGAATTTACCCCCACCAGTATGATGGATATTCCCGTCGGTCAGCAAAGCGTTATTTATAATGGCGAAGTTTATAATCAGGAACTCACCGAAGTTGCTGAATTAATTACTTCACCAGAAGCAATAAAAAATAATCTGGCAGTCGCTTTTCTGACGAAAATTATTTATCAGTGGATTTGTCTTATGTACGCAGACGGTAAAAAAGATCCACAACGGCGGCAAATTGAAAAACTAATTGCCACTTTACATGCCAGTCTGCAACAACGCTGGAGCGTAGCTGATATGGCTGCCACGATCCCCTGTAGCGAAGCCTGGTTGCGTCGTCTGTTTTTACGCTATACCGGCAAGACGCCGAAAGAATATTACCTCGATGCACGTCTGGATCTGGCGCTATCGCTATTAAAGCAACAAGGGAACTCGGTTGGCGAAGTCGCTGATACGCTCAACTTCTTCGACTCCTTTCATTTCAGCAAAGCCTTTAAACATAAATTTGGTTATGCGCCGTCAGCTGTGCTGAAGAATACGGACCAGCACCCAACGGATGCCAGTCCACACAATTAACGTAACTCTGGCCAGTACGCTTTGTTGGCCTCCAGCAACTCATCCAGAATAGCTTTGGCGACCGCGGCGCTCGGTACCGTTTTCGACAACGTAATCGCCTGCCACAGGTGCTGATATGAACGCTGCTCCCAGGCGTCCACGACCAGTTTTTCCACCGCCACTTGCTGACTCATTAACCCTTTCTGAAACTGCGGGATATCGCCGACCACCAGTGGTTCTGGTCCGTTGTGCCCGACCAGACACGGGATCTCGACCATCGCTTCATCATCAAAGTTATGGATTGCCCCGTTGTTAGGCACAATCAGCAACATCCGCTCCTGAGTGTTGAAGGCAATTGCCGCCGCCAGATCGACGATGTATGACGCATGTTCGTCAATTTCCAGCTTGCCCGCCGCTGAATTTCCTGCCGCCGTAATGGCGCGGCAAGCATCGAAAACCTGTTTCTCGCGATGTTCCATCACCTCATTCGCGCGGGTATGTTCAGGGTTGGAATGCTGAACGACATAATCCGGGAAGAGATAATATTTCAGATAGGTATTCGGTAATGTATCCGGGTCCAGAGCCTGGACATCCCGCGCTTTTGCATAGGTGTCGTTCCAGCTCGCTTCAGTATGTGTATCTTGCTGCGGTGGAACATAACCGTGCTTAGAGACATATTGCCGCAGCTGGGGCATCAGGTCGTTGCCCTGCAAATCTTCAATTGATGTCCACCAGCCAAAGTGGTTCAGGCCGTAGTAGCGCACGCGCATCTGTTTGCGATCTTGCAGCCCAACAATTTGCGCCATCCGGCTTTCAATACCGATTGGCATGTCACAGATGTTGAGGATTTTCGCATTCGGGCGCAGACGACGCGTGGCTTCTGCGACAATGGCTGCCGGGTTGGAGTAGTTGAGCATCCAGGCATTTGGTGAATATTTTTCCATATAATCCACCAGTTCCAGGACGCCGCCAATGGAACGCATGCCGTACGCTATTCCGCCGGGTCCGCAAGTTTCCTGACCAACAACGCCGTGGCGCAGCGGGATTTTTTCATCCAGTTCGCGCATCGGGTATTTGCCGACGCGGATGTGCGCCATGACAAAATCAACGTCGCTGAATGCCACTTCAGGATCGGTGGTGTAACTAAACGCAATGTCCGGCGCTTTTTCTTTAAGGATGACTTTACAGGCTTCGGCAATCACTTCCTGGCGCGCACCATCGTTATCATAAAATTTCAGTGCACGAAGCGGGAAACGGTCCTGATTCGCCAGGAGCATCAACACGATGCCTGGCGTAAAGGTGCTTCCACCGCCTGCGACAACCACTGAGAATTTGGTCATTATACTGCCTCCGTAATGGCAACATTTTCTGCTGATTGATGAGAATTAATTAAGCTATCGAGCTGTTCACGCAGCTGGGATACATGCAGACCAATGATCACCTGAATGGCATCGCCACTACGGAAGACGCCGTGCGCTCCCAGCTTTTTAAAGACTTCGTCATCCAGCGTTTGTGACATGTCATGCAGTGCAATACGTAAACGCGTCGCGCAATTGTTAATGCTGGAGATATTGCCGACCCCGCCCAGGGCTTGCAGGATACCGGCAGCCTGATCCAGCTCTTTTTTTGGCTCTGCCGCGGTGGTTTGGCCTCGCGAGGCTTTGTATTCGGCTTTTGAGTAGAGTTTCACTTCCGCATCTTCACGTCCCGGTGTGCACATGTTGAATTGCAGAATCAGGGTGCGGAAAACCACGAAGTACAGCAGGGTAAAGCACAACCCAATGGCGATTTGGGTCAGCATCATATCCGCGTGGTTGCTGAACATCGGGATCCAGTTTTGCGGTAAAACCTGGTCAATCAAACCACCGCCCATGTTGCCCACCACACCAAAGAGGTACATCACGGTCGACATTGAGGCCGCCAGCACGGCGTGTACCGCAAACAGCAACGGTGAAATGAACAGGAAGGTAAATTCCAGCGGTTCGGTAATTCCCACCAGCATGGCGGTTAAGGTTGCAGGGATCAGCAAGCCCGCCACTTTTACCCGATTTTCCGGTGCGGCAGTGATGTACATCGCTAAAGAAATGCCCACGGCACCAAAGATTTTTGAGTTACCGTGCAGGGCAAAACCGCCTTCCGGGAACAACGATTTCAGCGGCTCGGCGCTCAAACTGAACTCTTGCAGATGCTGCGCCCAGTACATCTGAATGCCGCCTTCAACAGCTGCCGGACCAAAGATAAACGGTCCGTAGATGAAGTGGTGTAAACCGGTTGGGATCAGAATACGTTCGAGGAAGGTGTAAACCCACACCCCAAGCGCACCCGCCGAACGCAGGAACGCTTGCAGAGATTCAATCCCCATTTGTACTTTTGGCCAGCCGAGCAACGTCAGCCAGGCGCAGGGGATCATCACCAGGAAGGCGATAATCACCACATAAGATGTCCCCTGGAAAATGCCGAGAAAAACCGGCAGTTTTTTATCGAACAGACGGTTATGCAGCGCCGTCACAATGCCGGAAATGATAATTGCGCCGATAATGCTGGTATCGAGGGTTTTAATCCCGGCCATCATTGTCAGACCGCTACCTGCCACCGCGTCCTGAGTGAAATCGACGCCGAAGTAGCTTCCCCAGGTCATTCCCATCGCGTTGATGAAATAGTTCCAGGTCAGGAAACTCACCATCACCGCCAGACAAGCTCGCCCCTGCGCTTGCTTAGCAAGGCCAATGGGTAAACCGACAGCAAAAATCAGCGGCATATTACGGAATACCGTCCAACCGCCCTCTTCAATAATGTGTACGATTTGCGCGAACAAACTGTTCGGATCGGTCAGTGATTCCCCGACAAACATCGGGTTTTGCAGCAAGATGGCAAGACCCACCACAATCCCGGCGAAGGGAAACAGCAGCACTGGCGTGAACATCGCGCCGCCAAAGCGTTGAATTTGACTGAGCATTTCCACATCCTCTTTTCTCAATTCTGTAAGTAGGAAGCCTGATTGGTTATGCGGCAGGCCTGGAGCGAGGATAGGAAGATGCGATCGGCAGAACATGACGACCCAGTGGGATTCGTGATCGCTTTCATGCTTTTCGTTGGGCGGTAGAGATCTACGTTTTCGCAAAAAAGTAGACATCTGTGAGCACAGGTACACAGCATCGAACACATCTTTAAAAAAAAGATTTTTTTCAATCGATTAAGCAGAACTTGTGGGCGCATTACCCGGGCTTGCAGGCAAAAAAGAGATCTAGAGATGATCTACAAAAGCATTGCGGAGCGGTTAAGAATTCGACTTAACTCCGCGGATTTCACGCTAAACAGCCTTCTTCCCGGTGAAAAAAAGCTGGCGGAAGAGTTTGCGGTATCGCGGATGACCATCCGTAAAGCCATTGACCTGCTGGTAGCGTGGGGGCTGGTGGTCCGCCGCCACGGTAGCGGCACTTACCTGGTGCGCAAAGATGTACTGCATCAAACCGCCAGTCTGACCGGGCTGGTGGAGGTGTTAAAACGGCAGGGAAAAACTGTCACCAGCCAGGTGCTGATTTTTGAAATCATGCCTGCGCCTCCGGCCATTGCCAGCCAGTTACGGATTCAAATCAACGAGCAGATCTACTTCTCCCGTCGCGTTCGTTTTGTGGAAGGGAAACCGCTGATGCTGGAAGACAGCTATATGCCGGTAAAACTGTTCCGTAACCTTTCGCTGCAACATCTGGAAGGGTCGAAGTTTGAATATATTGAACAAG
This sequence comes from Escherichia sp. WS1450, assembly GCF_046487395.1. Taxonomy (NCBI): domain Bacteria; kingdom Pseudomonadati; phylum Pseudomonadota; class Gammaproteobacteria; order Enterobacterales; family Enterobacteriaceae; genus Escherichia; species Escherichia sp. WS1450. The sequence continues at coordinate 77,761 of NZ_JBJQJO010000013.1, read as the reverse complement.
AGTGCGGGATTCTGATTGGCGGTAATTATGAAAGCCTGACGCCGGTGCTCGCCGATAGACTGCTGGCGCGGCAAATGAAGGTAGCGGAACACACGCCACTGCTGCGGATCACCTCGTTGTCATATAGCGAGAGCGGGGAGTTTTTGAATTATTCAGTGATGTTCAGAAATGCCAGCGAATACCAGGTGGAGTACCATTTACGGCGACTCCACCCGGAGAAGAGTTAACCGATACTCCAGAAGAGCACCGCCAGTAATTGGGGGGTGATAATGCGCAGGAACATCACCAACGGATAGACAGTGGCGTAAGAAAGCGCCGCCGCACCGCTGGTTGGATGAAGATTATTAGCAAACGCCAGCGCCGGAGGATCGGTCATGGAGCCAGCCAGCATCCCGCACATGGTCAGGTAATTCATTTTGGCTAACATCCGCGCCAGAATGCCAACAGTAATCAGCGGAACGGCGGTGATCAGCGCACCATAACCAATCCAGCTTAGCCCTTCGCCATTGACCAGGGTATTCACAAAATCCCCACCAGATTTCAGACCAACGACCGAGAGGAACAGCACGATCCCCAGCTCCCGCAGTGCGAGGTTGGCACTTGGCGGCATAAACCAGTACAGCTTGCCGATACTGCCGATACGCCCGAGGATCAACGCCATAATCAGCGGACCGCCCGCCAGCCCCAGTTTCAATGCGGCCGGGAATCCCGGCACAAAGACGGGAATAGAACCTAACAATACGCCAAGCCCGATACCAATAAACACCGGCAACATCTGAACCTGTTGCAGTTTTTGCTGCGCATTCCCCAGCACATTGGCAACGGCATCAATTGCGGACGGACGCCCCACCAGGTTGAGAATATCGCCGAACTGCAGGCTGATATCGCCACTGGCAACCAGTTCGACCCCGGCACGGTTCAGGCGCGAGATAACAACGTCGTAGCGTTCTTTAAAGTGCAGGTCGCGAATACGCTTACCAAGCACGTTTTCATTGGTGACCACCACACGCTCGACGCGTAAATCAGTGCCTTTCGTGGACAGCGAGGTATCGACCTCCTGACCAATCACCAGTTGCGCATTATGTAAATCCGCTGGCTGCCCCACCAGATGCAGCAAATCGCCCAGTTGGATAATGGTATCTGGCGAAGGTACTTTTAGGGTTTCTTCTCGTTTCAGACGCGAGCAGATAATTTTGTCGCCGTTGAGAATCGGTACATCTTTAATGGCTAAATCATGCAGGTTAGGGTTCTCAACGCGAATATTGATAGTCCTGATCAGCGCGCCGCCATTGGTGCGTGAAGACTCGTGCTGCTGGGCTTCTGTCTCGACATTGACGCGGAAAATAACCCGCAACATCCACATGGTGAACAAAATCCCGCAAATGCCGAATGGATACGCCATCGCGTAACTCATCCCCATCTGATCGACCATTTCCATTGGTGTACCCAGGTCGCGCAAGATCTGCTGCCCTGCCCCCAGTGCTGGCGTATTGGTTACCGCACCGGAGAAAATCCCCAGTACTACCGGCAGTGGAATATCAAACAGTTTATGCAGGATGGCGGTAACCAGACCACCGATGATGACGATCAGAACAGCAAACAGGTTGAGGCGTAATCCGGAGACGCGCAATGAGGCAAAGAAGCCCGGACCCACCTGAATCCCGATGGTATAAACGAACAGGATCAGGCCAAATTCCTGAATAACATGCAGCATATCGCTACTTAATGTCATCCCCGCCTGAGAAACAAAATGGCCGACGATGATCCCACCAAACAGCACGCCGCCAATACCTAATCCTATGCCGCGAAATTTGACGTTGCCGATAAACAAACCGACGACTGCCACCAAAGCCAGAATACTGACCGTTAATGCTATATCACTCATCGTCCATTTCTCTTGAGATAACATTTTAATTGCTACGGATTATGGCTGAATCGGTGAAGCAGATTTGCCTTATAGCGCACATTATCACGGGAAAGAACGTGCCGAAATATCTTAAACAGGCGAAAATTAACGCATTGTTGAAGAAGAAAGACAAAAAAAGCCCCACCAGAATGGCGGGGCAAAGAGAATAGCTAGTTAGCTATTTAACGCGGGACGTTCGCTGATAGCGATACGCTGCGCTGCGATGGGTTCAGGCTCATTACGAATTAAATCAATATGCAGTAAACCGTTTACGAAGGTTGCACCAGAGACTTCCATATTTTCAGCCAGCGTAAAGCTCAGGCTAAATGGCTGATTCATAAGCCCTTGATGCAGCCATTTTTTCTCTTCTTTTGGCTGCTCCGGCGTGCCTTTTACGCTCAGGCGCGTACCTTCCAGTTGAATCTCTAAATCTTCCTGACGAAAACCTGCCAGCGCAAGGGTAATGCGGTAGTGGTTATCGTCGCTTTTCTCAATGTTGTACGGCGGGAAGCTCTGGCTTTCACCGGCGTTTTGCAGTGCGTTGGCCAGTTTGTCAAAACCGATCCATTGACGCATCAGTGGGGATAAATCGAAGTTACGCATAGTCATTTCTCCTTCTAAGAAGCGAGTAAGTACCTGCAAATCCGAAGATTCGCATATGCTCCCTGACGGCGAGCATGGAGATGTCAGGCCGCGCCAGGCGGCCTTAAGGAATTAGTTGATTTCGATACGGCGCGGTTTTTTCGCTTCCGGAATCACGCGTTCAAGATCGATATACAGCAGACCATTCACCAGGTTAGCGCCACGAACATGAATGTTCTCAGCTAACTGGAATTTGCGTTCAAAGTTGCGTTCAGCGATGCCCTGGTACAGATAGGTGCGCTCTTTTTGTTCGTCGGCGTGAGCACCTTTCACCACCAGCAGATTATCCTGGGCGGTAATTTCCAGTTCGCTCTCAGCAAAACCAGCCACAGCGATAGCAATGCGGTAATGGTTTTCGTCTACCAGTTCAACGTTATACGGAGGGTAGCCGCCATTACTCTGGCTCTGGTTGTTTTCTAAGTGGTTAAACAAACGGTCAAATCCAATAGCAGAACGGTAAAGCGGGGATAAATCAAAGTTACGCATAATCAATAGCTCCTGAAATCAGCGAGAATGTAAGACCTTCCACAATGGACAGGTCAGGTAGCCAGAACACCCATCAGGCGCGTCCTCATCGGCTACGATGTAAAAATGGGTCTGGAAATGAACTTTTCAAGCCTTATCAGCGGACTTTTTTTTGCAGTTTATGGTCTATTGCATAGACTGAGGGGGCAGCACGAAACGTTAAAGTGCGATAGCCGCCACAGTGCGACGTTATGATGATGTTATTTTCAGCAAGGGATCGCTATAACTCATCAGGCCAACACCCACGATCAACAGATGAATTTATTATGATAAGAAATGTGTTGTTAGCGTTCATGATATGCAGCGGAATGACATTACTTGGAGGATGCTCCAGCGTGATGTCCCATACCGGGGGGAAAGAAGGAACGTATCCCGGCACCCGCGCCAGCGCCACCATGATTGGCGACGATGAAACCAACTGGGGCACTAAGTCGCTGGCGATTCTCGATATGCCGTTTACCGCTGTGATGGACACGCTTTTACTGCCGTGGGATGTGTTCCGCAAAGACAGCTCGGTGCGCTCACGCGTTGAAAAAAGCGAAGCCAACGCGCAAGCCACCAATGCGGTTATTCCACCCGCCAAAATGCCTGATAACTGATTTAGCGATCAGTTTCGGTGATCCACAGCTGGCCACCTTCCATCCACGCCAGCCACTGACCATCCGGCGAGAAGACCACGGCGTCCGCAGAAGGTGGATTGGCGTGGTTTTCGGTTAAATACTCAACCTCCCCGCTTTGCGCATGGGCACAAGCAATTCGATTATCCAGCACAAAGCCCAACCATTCTCCTGATGGATGCCAGTTAAATGCAGACTGAATATCCGTTTTGTTATGGGTTAACTGGTGCGGCTCGCCGCCTTGTGGCGAGATAAGCCACAGTTGCACAATGCCGTTATCATCACGCATTAAAAACGCGATTTGCGTACCCTGCGGATTACAGCGCACCCAGTGGCGCGGGACGTTAACTAACCCCGGATAAGCCCGATGGTGGGTAAAGGTTAAACGTCGCTGCACGACGCCGCGCGGTGGCGCGGGCAGGGTTGTTTCCGTTCCACTTAACGGCGCATCACCTGCCGCTTTCCAGCCAGCTTCATCTTGCGGTAACTCAACGATAAATAGCTCCGGCACTTTCTCGCCCTTTGGCGAAAGTGTGTCGCCAATAAACGCCAGCGCGTGATTTCCTACCCATCCTTCTTCATAAGCACGATTGATTTCATCGCTGCCAGGCTGCGGCGTGGGCGTGGTTTTACTCACCAGCACGCACCAGTGGCTACCGCTGTATTCACGCGGATGCTGCTTTTGTACGTTGACCGGGCCAAACGGTGCCGCAACACCGACGTTTCGCAAATCCAGCGCCGAATCGAGTTGATGCATTACATGGTCGTTATAGGTAAAGCTCACCCTTTCACCGTTCGGGCTAAAGACATGTACATGACTGCCGCCGCGCAGCGCTCCTGGAGTGTACGGTGCGGTAATATCCATTGCATCGAGATTGCTCACCTTGCCGCCTTCAGCAATCACTCCGCGTCGATGATGGAAATCGTAATACCATGTTTCATCAGGATTTTCCGGGCCGTGGATGAAAACATATTTCTCTGACTTCGGATGAACGGTCACCACGCCGACGTACGCGCCCTGTGACGCGCGATAGATAACCTCGACCTCTGCAGTATGGATATTCACACGCTCAATGGTCTCGCCGGTAAACGACGCGCCAGAAGGACGCACGTCAAATACCAGCCACTGGCTGTCGGGCGTCCAGGTATTGGTATTGGTGAGCAGGTGATTACGGGGAGCAAAGGTTATCTGTTTCATGGCGCGGTCCTGATACAAAACGGGTCCCGCCATCATACTTCACAAGGACTTCACTTTCAGACAATAGTCTTTCGCCATCGTGATGAATGTGAGTGAAAAGATGGAACATTTCGACGTGGCGATTATTGGCCTCGGCCCGGCAGGGTCGGCGTTGGCACGAAAGTTAGCAGGCAAAATGCAGGTGATCGCGCTGGATAAAAAGCACCAGTGTGGTACTGAAGGTTTCAGCAAACCCTGCGGCGGTCTGCTGGCACCGGACGCGCAGCGATCTTTTATTCGCGATGGACTGACGCTTCCTGTCGATGTGATCGCCAACCCGCAGATTTTCAGCGTCAAAACCGTCGACGTCGCCGCATCGCTCACGCGTAACTACCAGCGAAGCTATATCAATATTAATCGCCATGCTTTCGACTTGTGGATGAAATCGCTGATCCCCGCCAGCGTTGAGGTTTACCACGATAGCCTGTGCCGGAAAATCTGGCGTGAGGATGATAAATGGCATGTCATTTTTCGTGCAGACGGTTGGGAGCAGCATATTACCGCCCGCTATCTGGTCGGTGCCGATGGCGCAAACTCGATGGTGCGGCGACATCTCTACCCGGACCATCAAATTCGTAAATATGTCGCTATCCAGCAGTGGTTTGCAGAGAAACATCCTGTGCCGTTCTACTCCTGCATCTTTGATAATGCGATAACTGACTGTTATTCATGGAGTATCAGCAAAGACGGTTATTTTATCTTTGGCGGTGCCTATCCCATGAAAGACGGTCAGACGCGTTTCACGACGCTGAAAGAGAAAATGAACGCCTTTCAGTTCCAGTTTGGCAAAGCGGTGAAAAGCGAGAAATGTACCGTGCTGTTTCCCTCACGCTGGCAGGATTTTGTCTGCGGTAAGGACAACGCCTTTCTGATTGGTGAAGCGGCGGGATTTATCAGCGCCAGTTCGCTGGAGGGGATTAGCTATGCGCTGGATAGCGCAGAGATTCTGCGTTCGGTGTTACTGAAGCAGCCGGAGAAGAGCAACGCCGCCTACTGGCGCGCCACCCGCAAACTGCGTTTAAAACTCTTCGGCAAAATAGTAAAAAGCCGATGCCTGACCGCACCGGCTTTAAGAAAGTGGATTATGCGCAGTGGTGTGGCGCATATTCCACAGTTGAAAGATTAGCCAACGCGCTTCACATCGCCCACCAGCAGGATGTAAGAGAGCGCGCCAATCAACGCGACGGCGGAGATATAAACCAGTGCAGGCGCGAAACCGTAACCCTGCGCCAGGTAACCCACCACCAACGGAACGGTGATGCCGCCCAGACCACCGGCAAAGTTAAACACGCCGCCGGTTAAACCAATCAGGCGCATCGGTGCCAGAGAAGAAACCAGCGACCAGGTAATCGAAGCAAAACCGTTACCGAAGAATGCCAGCGCCATCAGGCACATAATCATCATCGGATCGTTAGTGTAGTTAGCGCCCATAATGCAGGTGGAGATCAGCAAGCCGCAGATAATCGGCGTTTTACGCGCAAAGCCCAGTGAAAAGCCCTTACGTACCAGCAGATCCGCGACCCAGCCAGAGAGCAGGACGCCGACAAACGCCGCGAGGAATGGCACCGTGGTCATAAAGCCTGCTTTCAGCGCCGTGATTCCTTTTTCCTGGGTTAAATAGTTCGGGAACCAGGTTAAGAAAAACCACAGTGTAGAAGCCACCGCAAATTGCCCAAGATAGACACCGATCAGTTTACGATGGAACACCAGTTTCCAGTCTTTGGCTGTTAACGGCTGACGTGCCTCTTTTTTCACCGGCGCATCACCATCCACCAGACCGCCGCCATCACGAATGTAATCCAGTTCAGCTTTGCTGATACCTTTGGTCAGGCGCGGCGGCTGATAAACCTTAAACCAAATCAGCGACCAGATAATGCCGATACCACCAGTGACAATGAACACCCAGTGCCAGCTCAACATCTCCTGAATCCAGATCAGCAGCGGAGTCAAAAACGCCAGACCGACAAACTGACCAGACGTATAAAAACCAACGGCGGAAGCGCGTTCATGTTCCGGGAACCAGCTGGTCACCATCCGGTTATTGGTCGGGAAAGCGGGCGCTTCGAAAATACCGGTTATCGCGCGCAGACCAATTAATGACATTAATCCCGTGGCAAAGCCCTGGAATAAAGTCGCCACTGACCAGCCAAATATCGCAATAAAATAAGTCACGCGTGAACCTACGCGATCTAAAAACCAACCGCCGGGGATCTGACATAGCGTATAAAGCCAGGCGAAGGCCGAAAATACATAGCCCATTTCCGCTTTAGTAATACCAAACTCTTCCTGAATATGGGCAGAAGCCACGGCCAGGTTAGCGCGGTCAACATAACAAATGACCACCGTAATAAAGATCATCACCAGCGTCAGATAACGCCGACGCCCCGGCTTTGCTGCATTAACGGGAATATCCATAGCGAGCTTTCTCCAGATTTTGGGCATAGCGAAGCCGCTCACCATGCCCTGTAATTTACAGAGGGTTATATTTTTGTATTGCTGTTTTAGTGCCCGATGAGGGGCTTACGTGGCAGGAATTACCACTCTGCTACGCTGTTATCTTCATGACGCCAGAGCGGATTACGCCAGTCCGGGGCATTTTTACTGAACTCAATAACTTTAGCTTCGTCGATTTCCACGCCTAAGCCCGGTTTCGTTAATGGTTTAAAGAAACCGCCGACCATGCTGAAGTCTTCTTTGTTTTTCACAAAGTCGAGTAACTCCGCGCCTTTGTTGTAATGAATGCCCATACTTTGTTCCTGAAGTACGGCGTTATAGGAAACAAAGTCGATATGCAGGCAAGCCGCCAGTGCAATCGGTCCGAGCGGACAGTGCGGCGCAAGGGTCACGTCATAGGCTTCTGCCATTCCGGCAATTTTGTAGCATTCGGTAATACCGCCCGCGTGGGAGAGATCCGGTTGCAGAATCGAAATACCGCCAGCTTCCAGCACGCGTTTAAAATCGAAGCGTGAGAACATGCGCTCACCCGCCGCCAGTGGAATATGCGTTTGTGCCGCCAGTTTCGGGTAGTATTCGGCTTGTTCCGCCAGCACCGGTTCTTCAATAAACAGTGGGCGATACGGCTCCAGTTCTTTAATCAGCACTTTCGCCATCGGCGCGCTGACGCGACCGTGGAAATCAAGACCAAACTCAATCTGATTGCCAAAAGCTTCACGAATTTGTGCCACGGTGTTGACTGCCGCATCTACCGCGCGGGAGTTATCAATTAGCCCCAGTTCTTCACAACCGTTCAGTTTGAAGGTATCGAAGCCGATTTCGCGCAGGGTTTTAATGCCGTCGATAACATCCGCCGGACGATCGCCGCCGACCCAACTGTAGGCTTTAATTTTGTCGCGAACCAGGCCGCCCATCAGTTGCCAGACCGGCGCATTCAGCACTTTGCCTTTGATATCCCATAACGCCTGGTCGATCCCGGCGATGGCGCTCATCAGGATTGGACCGCCACGATAAAATCCGGCGCGATACATCACTTGCCATAAGTCATTGATGCGCGATGGATCCTGACCAATCAAATAGTCACCCAGCTCGTGAACTGCCGCTTCCACCGTACGGGCGCGGCCTTCAATCACGGGCTCGCCCCAGCCGACCACGCCTTCATCGGTTTCAATTTTCAGGAACATCCAGCGGGGAGGTAAACGATACGTGGTAATTTTGGTGATTTTCATTGCACTGCCTCTCGATACGCCTTAACAAATGCTGCTGCCTGCTGCGCGGTGCGTTCTACGGACTGCCCGGCGCGATAGAGATCGCTGCCTAAGCCTGCCCCTGCACAACCTGCGTCTATCCACTGCGCCAGGTTTTCTGGCGTCACGCCGCCAACGGCAAAGACTGCGATGTCCGGTGGTAATACCGCTTTTAACGCTTTGATGTATTGCGGACCAAAAGCCGATGACGGGAATATTTTCAGCGCCTGCGCACCCGCGTCGAGCGCGGTAAAGGCTTCGGTCGCCGTCGCGCAGCCGGGGCAAACGGTCATGCCGTAGCCCACCGCACGGCGGATCACTTCACTATGGATATTGGGCGTAACGATGAGCTGGCAGCCCATCCTGGCGAGCACATCGACCTGTTCAGGTTTCAGTACCGTACCTGCGCCAATCAACGCCTTGTCGCCATACGCATCAACGATGGCGGGAATGCTCTGCTCCCATTGTGGGGAATTCAGCGGGATTTCAACCGCGTCGAACCCGGCGTCAATCACCGCGCCAACATGCGCCAGCGCCTCGTCGGGCGTAATGCCGCGCAAAATGGCGATCAGCGGGAGTTTAGTTTGCCACTGCATGAGCGATGCTCCTTATACCAGCCTGAAATGCCGTGTCGCCCGCCACCGTCGCCACGTCGCAACCCATCGCCTGAAAGGCTTGCTGGTAGCGCGCGGTCAGCGATGTTCCGGCGACAAGGGTGATGGCGTGTTGATGGGTCACATAGTCGCGCATACTGGCAACCTCTGCGCCAATCAACAAACCAGAGAGAAATTCACTGACCTGTTCGCGGGGAAGTGTTCCCAGCACATGCGAGGCGCGAACTTCAAAAAGCTGCGGCAATATGGCGGGAGCATTAAGGCCACGCTCAAGGCCAGCCGCGAAGGCATCGGCAGAGTTTTCCTGCGGCGGCAAACCTGCGCCAATCAATGAGTGATTTAACAGTAAATGATGTAATTCACCGGTCATCACGGTGCGAAAATCGTTGATTTGCTGGCTATCGGCCTGCACCCATTTGCAATGGGTTCCGGGCATAACATAAAGAGAGGAAGGAGCCAAAGTGCGCGCGCCGATCAATTGTGTTTCCTCGCCGCGCATCACATTATGGTTATCGTCATGAGAGACGCATAATCCGGGAATAATCCAGATATTGTCGCCAACAGACGTTAATTGTTCGCCAATAGACGAAAAACGGGCAGGAACGGATAAATACGGTGCAACTTTCCAGCCGACATTGCTGCCGACCATTCCTGCCATCACCACTGGCGTATTCTCTTCATGCCAGTCGGTCGTCACTTCTGCTAACACCGCAGCCGGAGATTTTCCGTTCAGGCGCGTGACGCCTGCTTCTGATTGCCTGCTGTCCAGGCAGTGGTCGCCCTGATAAAGCCAGGCGCGCAGATTGGTCGATCCCCAGTCAATTGCGATGTAGCGAGCTGTCATGTGATTTCCTTTAACCTTCGTGTCGAGCTGGCGATCATGGTAAGCGCCGCCTGCTCTGCCGCATCGCCGTCCTGATGCCGTATTGCATCGAACAGCGCCTTATGTTCCTGGAGCGTTTGCGGCATGTTGGCCTCATCGCCCATCCAGGTTCGTTCAAAAACCGCCCGCTGCAGCGAACTGATCGCAATGCTAAGTTGCTGTAACACCGGGTTATGCACCGACTGCAGCACCGCCTCGTGGTAGCGAATATCCGCTTCGTTAAACGCTTCGCGGTCCTGATTGTTGGCAATCATCTCGTTCAGCGCCGATTCAATCTGCGCCAGATCGCTGGAAGTCGCGCGTTCTGCCGCCCAACGGGCAATCGCCGGTTCCACCAGATTTCGCACTTCGCTCATGGCACTGATAAGCCGTGGGTCGTAGTCGTTTTCCAGCACCCATTGCAGTACGTCAGTGTCGAGGTAATTCCACTGGTTACGCGGTGCCACAAACGCGCCGCGATAACGTTTCATTTCAATCATCCGCTTCGCCATCAGCGAGCGGAACACCTCACGGATGATGTTGCGCGAGGTTGCAAACTCCTCACAGAGTTCCGCCTCAGCCGGAAGCGGCGAGCCTGGCACGTATTTGCCGTGAACGATCTGTTTGCCCAGCGTAATGACGATGCGATCGGTTTTATTGAGAGTCATGGAGAGTCCTTGTGCTCTGTATGTTCTTCTCTACTTTACCCCGATCGATGCATAACGCGGCAACTTTGTAGTACCAGCGTGATGACGTTCGCGTTTGCTGTGTGTGTAATGTAGTACAAACTTATATTGTTGTACTACAATTTAGATCACAAAAAGAACAATGCATAAAAAAATGACATGCGTCGGGCAGAAATCTGAAAAGGGATGTCAGGCGCTAAACAGGAGGGAAAGAAGAGTATGCTTTCAACGGCTTAGCTACTCGTTTAAAGGATTAATCATGAAGTTGAATTTTAAGGGATTTTTTAAGGCTGCCGGTTTGTGTTCTTTGGCATTTGCGTTGACCGGATGTATCACCTGGGGATTGGTTTCCAATACTGCAAGCCGTCCACATGCCGAGCAATGGCGGTCAGACACGATTAAGGGTTTATCGCTGGCTGAAGACAGTAACGGTACGAAAGGCTATGTTTTTGTTGGTGAATCGTTGGACTATCTGTTGACCACCGGCGGCGGTGAGGTGGTTAAAATGCTGAACGATCCGGCAATTCATGGTGAAAGAATCACCGTTTCTGATAACGCGAAATTTATTTTAAGCAGCAGTAATAAGAAATTCTCTGGTGCTATTACGCTCTATTACGACTGGAACAACGAAGAAGATAAGGCACTGGCAACACAATATGGTTTTATTTGTGATACCCGGCGTTGTACATGGATGCTGGACGGTTTGAAAGGCTCAATCCACCAGAAAAATAAAAAAGCGGATTACTCAAACGTGATGGTTTTCCATCAACCCTTTACGGTGGGATTTTATGAATACAAAGCAACAGATGGCGTCCCGCGCGGCCTCGTTAATGCGCTGCTGCCAGTCACTCTTACGCTGGATATAGTAACGTCACCACTCCAGTTCCTGATTTTATGCACGACCAGAAATTGTTAATCGCTGCGGGCAAACGCATTCATGCCGTTTGCCCGTTCACTGATTAATTCAGCACATACTTCTCAATAGCAAATGCCACGCCATCTTCAAGGTTGGATTTGGTGACAAAGTTCGCCACTTCTTTCACCGAAGGAATAGCATTATCCATTGCCACACCGACGCCTGCATATTCAATCATTGCAATGTCGTTTTCCTGATCGCCAATCGCCATGATTTCTTCCGGTTTAATACCTAACACGTCGGCCAGTGATTTCACACCCGTACCTTTGTTAACGCGTTTATCGAGGATTTCGAGGAAGTACGGCGCACTTTTCAGCACGGTGTATTTTTCTTTCACTTCCTGCGGAATACGCGCGATGGCCTGGTCGAGGATGGCAGGTTCATCAATCATCATCACTTTCAGGAACTGGGTATTGGGGTCCATTTTCTCCGCTTCGCAGAACACCAGCGGAATGGTGGCAACGAAAGATTCATGCACCGTGTAGTAGCTGATATCACGATTTGCGGTGTACAGCGTGGTGCGGTCCAGCGCGTGGAAATGAGAACCGACTTCGCGGGAGAGTTTTTCCAGGAAACGGTAGTCGTCATAGCTCAAAGCGGTTTGCGCCACAGTGCTACCATCGGCGGCCTTCTGTACCAGCGCGCCGTTATAAGTAATGCAGTAGTCGCCCGGCTGTTCCATGTGCAGCTCTTTCAGGTAATTATGAACACCTGCATAAGGGCGGCCCGTCGTCAGCACGACATTTACGCCACGGGCGCGAGCTGCGGCAATCGCATTTTTAACGGCGGGTGAAATGGTGTGATCGGGCAGCAGAAGGGTGCCATCCATATCGATAGCAATGAGTTTGATAGCCATGAGTTCCCCAGGTAGATTGGTTCCTGACCCATGCTAACGCGATTCCGCTCAAAAATCAGTACAACACCCTGGGGAAAAGGGGGATGCAACGCGCGTTGCGTGCTCCCCATTTGCTTAGCGGAAGAGTTTCCCTTTCAGCAGTTCCATGCCTGCGGAAAGCAGATCGTTATTGGCTTGTGGTGACACTTCACCTTGCGGTGAGAGTGCATCAATAATCTTCGGCAATTGTTCTGCCAGTAAACTGGAAGCCGTACTGGTATCCACGCCCAGTTTTTACCCGAGATCGGACACCGCATTTGTGCCGAGCGCCGATTCCAGTTGCTCGCCGCTAACCGATTGATTGCCCTGTTGATTACTCAGCCAGGTTGAGAGAATGGCACCTAAACCGCCACTTTGCAGTTTTTCCAGCAGCACCTGAATGCCGCCCTGCTCCTCAACCCAGCTCAAAATGGCCTGATATTTCCCCGCATCGCCTTTCAGAAAGGCACCGACAACTTCATCAAAAAGCCCCATGATAATCACCTGTAAAGCGTTACGTGTTGACTCAAAAAGTATAGATCTGCGGGATGATAATTGCGGATTGCAGAAATAAAAAGGGCGAAGATGATCTCCGCCCTTTTCTTATAGCTTCTTGCCGGATGCGGCGTTAACGTCTGATCAGGCCTACAAAATCATGCAAATTCAATATATTGCAGGAGTCTCGTAGGCCTGATAAGCGTAGCGCATCAGGCACGCTCGCATTGTTAACGTCATTAAATATCGATATTCGCCGCTTTCAGAGCGTTCTCTTCAATAAACGCACGGCGCGGTTCAACGGCGTCGCCCATCAGCGTGGTGAACAACTGGTCGGCAGCAATCGCATCTTTAACGGTAACGCGCAGCATACGACGGCTTTCCGGGTCCATGGTGGTTTCCCACAACTGTTCCGGGTTCATCTCGCCCAGACCTTTATAACGCTGGATGGAGAGGCCGCGACGGGACTCTTTCACCAGCCAGTCCAGCGCCTGCTCGAAGCTGGCTACCGGCTGACGACGTTCGCCACGTTCGATAAACGCATCGTCTTCCAGCAGACCACGCAGTTTCTCACCCAGCGTGCAGATACGACGATATTCGCCACCGGTGATAAACTCGTGATCCAGCGGATAGTCAGTATCCACACCGTGGGTACGCACGCGAACAATCGGCTCGAACAGGTTTTGTTCGGCATTGGTGTGGACATCAAACTTCCACTGGCTGCCGTGCTGTTCTTTGTCGTTCAGTTCGCTGACCAGCGCGTTCACCCAGCGGGTAACGGTCTGCTCATCAGAGAGGTCAGCTTCCGTCAACGTCGGCTGATAGATAAGCTCTTTCAGCATTGCTTTCGGATAACGACGCTCCATACGATTGATCATTTTCTGCGTCGCGTTGTACTCAGATACCAGTTTCTCTAACGCTTCGCCAGCCAATGCCGGTGCACTGGCGTTGGTGTGCAGCGTTGCGCCGTCCAGCGCGATAGAGATCTGGTACTGATCCATCGCTTCGTCGTCTTTAATGTACTGTTCCTGCTTGCCTTTCTTCACTTTGTACAGCGGCGGCTGAGCGATGTAGACGTGACCGCGTTCAACGATTTCCGGCATCTGACGATAGAAGAAGGTCAACAGCAGCGTACGAATGTGCGAGCCGTCGACGTCCGCATCGGTCATGATGATGATGCTGTGATAACGCAGTTTGTCCGGGTTGTACTCGTCACGACCGATACCACAACCAAGCGCGGTGATAAGCGTCGCCACTTCCTGGGAAGAGAGCATCTTATCGAAGCGCGCTTTCTCGACGTTGAGGATTTTACCCTTCAGCGGCAGAATCGCCTGGTTCTTGCGGTTACGCCCCTGCTTCGCAGAGCCGCCCGCGGAGTCCCCTTCCACCAGGTACAGTTCAGAGAGCGCCGGATCGCGTTCCTGGCAGTCTGCCAGTTTGCCCGGCAGGCCCGCTAAGTCGAGCGCACCTTTACGGCGGGTCATTTCACGCGCGCGACGCGCCGCTTCACGGGCACGGGCAGCATCGATAATTTTGCCAACCACGATTTTCGCGTCAGTTGGGTTTTCCAGCAGGTATTCCGCCAGCAGTTCGTTCATCTGCTGTTCAACCGCCGATTTCACCTCAGAAGAAACCAGTTTGTCTTTGGTCTGGGAGGAGAATTTCGGGTCCGGCACTTTCACGGAAACGACCGCAATCAGGCCTTCACGCGCATCGTCACCGGTGGCGCTGACTTTGGCTTTTTTGCTGTAGCCTTCTTTGTCCATGTAGGCGTTCAGGGTACGGGTCATCGCCGCACGGAAGCCTGCCAGGTGAGTACCGCCGTCACGCTGCGGAATGTTGTTGGTAAAGCAGTAGATGTTTTCCTGGAAGCCATCGTTCCACTGCAACGCCACTTCAACGCCAATACCATCTTTTTCGGTGGAGAAGTAGAAGATATTTGGGTGGATCGGCGTTTTGTTCTTGTTCAGATATTCAACGAACGCTTTGATGCCGCCTTCATAGTGGAAGTGGTCTTCTTTGCCGTCACGCTTGTCGCGCAGACGAATGGAAACGCCGGAGTTGAGGAACGACAACTCACGCAGACGTTTCGCCAGAATTTCATATTCGAACTCGGTCACATTGGTGAAGGTTTCGAGGCTAGGCCAGAAACGCACCATGGTGCCGGTTTTTTCAGTCTCGCCGGTAACCGCCAGCGGGGCCTGCGGTACACCGTGTTCGTAGATCTGACGGTGAATTTTACCCTCGCGCTGGATAACCAGCTCCAGTTTTTGCGACAGGGCGTTTACTACCGAAACACCAACGCCGTGCAGACCGCCGGACACTTTATAGGAGTTATCGTCAAATTTACCGCCTGCGTGCAGAACGGTCATGATCACTTCCGCCGCCGATACGCCCTCTTCCGGGTGAATACCGGTCGGAATGCCGCGCCCGTCGTCCTGTACAGAGACAGAGTTATCGGCGTGAATGGTGACGATAATTTCTTTACAGTGACCCGCGAGCGCTTCGTCGATAGCGTTATCTACCACCTCGAATACCATGTGGTGCAGACCGGTGCCGTCATCCGTGTCGCCGATATACATACCCGGGCGCTTACGCACCGCATCCAGCCCTTTCAGGACTTTGATACTGGAGGAGTCATAAGAATTCGACATCAACGTTTCTCGCTCATTTATACTTGGGTTAATCCGTTATTTTACCCTTTTCCACGGTAAACATCTTCGAATTTTCGTCCGACATGTCTATAACGTGTTCAGCACTGATCGCGCTGACAAAGACCTGTGATTGCGTCGCTTTTAAGCGACTGGCAAGCAGCCCGCGACGTTCATCATCAAGCTCAGAGGCAAAATCATCTATCAGGTAGAGACACCGCCGCCCGCTTTCCCGGGTGAGGAACTCTCCTTGCGCCAGACGTAAGGCGCACATCAACAGCTTAAGCTGCCCACGCGATAAGGTATCTTCCACCGGCGCACCGTCGGCGCGAATGCGTAAGTCCGCTTTGTGCGGGCCATGCGCGGTGTAGGTTAGCTGGCGATCGCGTTCAAAATTACGTTCCAGCACCTCAGCATATTCTGTCTCTTTCTCCCAGCCGCGCTGGAAAGAGAAAGTCAGAGAAAACTCAGGGAGAAATTGCTTACAGGTATCAGCCATATCGGCCGCGATACCGGCGCTATACTCCGCGCGCCAGGTACTGATTTGCTCCGCCAGCGGGATCAGTTCTTTATCCCACGGGCGTAGCTGTTCGTAACGTGTCACCTGGCGCAGCGCCGCATTGCGCTGCTTGAGCAATCGCTTGAGATTGCTCCAGGCGGTGAAAAATCCAGGTTCGTTGTGAAAGCATCCCCAGTCGAGGAATGCTCTTCTGTATTTGGGGCCGCCGTTGAGTAAAGTAAACCCTTCTGGCGTTATCAACTGCATTGGCATCAGGTGCGCCAGTTCCGCGACCTTATGCCCGTCTGTACCGTCGATGCGGACTTTGCTGTCGCCCTGTTTGTCTTTGGTTAAGCCAATCGCCGTCTCGCGCTCTTCGCCCTGTAATCGCCCGTGGAGAACAAACGCCTCCTGCTCGTGGCGAATGACGCGACCAATCTGCAAACTGCGAAACGCCCGACCATGGCCGAGCGTATAGATGGCTTCCAGCACGCTGGTTTTGCCACTGCCGTTGGCACCTACCAGAAAGTTAAAGCCGGGAGATAAAGCGAGATCCGCGGTTTCGATATTGCGGAAATCGCGGATCAACAAGCGGGTGAGGGACATTACAGTCTCATTGGCATGACAACATAGGCAGCCGACTGTGATGCGGCATCTTCAATCTGCACGCTGGAAACCGAATCGGTCAGCATCATGCGGACGTTTTCACATTTCAGCGCGTTCAGAACATCCAGCACATAGCTGACGTTGAAGCCGATTTCCATCTCCGCACCGCTATAGGTAACGTCGAGGATCTCTTCCGCTTCTTCCTGTTCCGGGTTGTTGGCGGTGATTTTCAGCTGGTTTTCGCTGACATACAGACGTACGCCGCGGAATTTCTCGTTAGAGAGAATTGCCGCGCGAGCAAACGCCTGCTTGAGTAAATCGCAGCCTGCTTCCAGATGCTTGTCTGGGTTTTTCGGCAGAACGCGACGGTAATCCGGGAAGCGACCATCCACCAGTTTCGAGGTGAAGATAAAGTCGCCAACGTGGGCGCGAATGTTGTTGCTGCCAATCTGCACGCGCAGCGGATTGTCGCCGCCGTCGAGCATACGCATCAGTTCAATCACGCCTTTACGCGGCACGATCACCGAATGGCTTGGCAAAGATTGACCAATTGGCATTGAACAGACTGCCAGACGGTGGCCGTCGGTCGCCACGGTGCGCAGTTCTTCACCTTCGGTTTCAAACAGCATACCGTTTAAGTAATAGCGAACGTCCTGATGCGCCATAGAAAACTGGGTCGCTTCAATCAGACGCTTCATCGTCGCCTGCGGCAGGGTAAATTCGACTTCGCTCTGCCAGTCATCGAGATTCGGGAAATCCGCCGCTGGCAGGGTAGACAGCGAAAAACGGCTACGCCCGGAGCGCACCAGCATCCGCTCACCTTCCAGCTGCACGGCAATTTCCGCGCCTTCAGGCAGACCACGGCAGATATCAAAGAATTTGCGCGCTGGAACGGTCGTCGCCCCTGGCTCGTGTGGCTGAACCAGCGCAACGCGTGCCACCATTTCCATCTCGAGATCAGTACCGGTCAGCGACAACGTACCGTCAGCAACCTGTAACAGCAGATTACCGAGAATCGGTAGCGTAGGACGACCACCTAACGGACCGCTCACCTGTTGTAGCGGTTTTAATAAATGCTCACGTTCTACGGTAAATTTCATAGGTTTACGATGACAATGTTCTGATTAAATTTGAAAAATCTTCTTTGATATCGTGGCTCTCTTCACGCAACTGCTCGATCTTCCGGCAGGCATGAAGCACCGTCGTGTGGTCACGACCACCAAACGCATCGCCAATCTCCGGCAGACTGTGGTTAGTCAGCTCTTTCGCCAGCGCCATCGCCATCTGGCGCGGACGCGCCACCGAGCGGGATCGACGCTTGGAAAGGAGATCCGCGACTTTGATCTTGTAGTACTCCGCCACCGTCTTCTGAATATTGTCGATGGTGACCAGTTTTTCCTGCAATGCCAGCAAGTCGCGCAGCGCCTCACGCACGAAGTCGATGGTGATCGCCCGTCCGGTAAAGTTAGCGTTAGCAATAACGCGGTTCAGCGCGCCTTCCAGCTCACGTACGTTAGATCGTAGACGCTTGGCGATAAAGAACGCCACTTCGCCCGGCAAACGAATGTCGTTTTCGTCGGCCTTTTTCATCAGGATCGCCACGCGGGTTTCCAGCTCTGGCGGTTCGATCGCCACAGTCAGCCCCCAGCCGAAGCGGGATTTCAAACGATCCTCAACGCCGTTGATCTCTTTCGGATAGCGATCCGAGGTGAGAATGATCTGTTGATTACCTTCCAGCAGGGCGTTGAAGGTGTGGAAAAACTCTTCCTGAGATCGTTCTTTATTAGCAAAAAACTGAATATCGTCGATCAGCAGTGCATCTACGGAACGGTAGTAGCGTTTAAACTCTTCGATCGCGTTGTTTTGCAGGGCTTTAACCATGTCCTGAACAAAGCGCTCGGAGTGCATATAAACCACTTTGGCATTCGGCTTGCGCGCCATAATGCCGTTACCCACCGCATGCAGCAGGTGAGTTTTACCCAGACCCGTGCCGCCATAAAGGAACAACGGGTTATAAGCACCGCCAGGGTTATCTGCCACCTGGCGAGCCGCCGCGCGCGCCAGTTGGTTAGATTTACCTTCAACGAAGTTATCAAACGTGTGTTTGACGTTTACGTTAGAACGATAGGTCGGTTCTGCCGGGGCCGGGACGTTATCCCAACCTGAGCGCGTAGAAGGCGCAGCACGTTGCGGCTGCGTTTGCGCCACCTGTGCAGGGGCCGCGACGTTGCTCGTCACTGCCGCTTGTGGCGTTTGCGTCACCGGTTTGGTGCCGACTTCAAAACGCAGCTGTGGGGCATCCGCTCCGCAGAAACTGGTTAGCAGTCCATTGATATTATTAAGGTACTTGTCCCGTACCCAATCGAGGACAAAACGATTTGGCGCGTACAGGGCCAGCGTGTTATCGCTCAGTTCCGCCTGCAATGGGCGTATCCACATACTGAATTCTGTGGCTGGTAACTCATCCTGCAATCGGGCAAGACACTGCTGCCAAAGCGAAAGTGACACGGCGGACTCCACTCGAACAAAAGTCGATAATGACTAAGGCTGAAACATTCATGATTGTTGACGTACGTCGAAAAGACCCTGCATGAGGGTGACGCACGAACCGCTGTCTGCGGTTATATGCCCGATCAAGATCCTGCAAAACGATCGGGACCGCGGATCATAGCCTAAACTGCGCAAGAGATCTTCTGTTTCTCACAGATTTTCCCGATTTATCCACAGGACTTTCCAGAACTCGCTAAGTGTAAACGATCCTGCCGCGAGGCGGGCACGATTTACGCCGCATATTGGAAAATTTAATGACCATAGACAAAAATTGGCTTAATCGATCTAATAAAGATCCAGGACGATCCTTGCGCTTTACCCGTCAGCCCGTATAATCCTCCACCCGGCGCGCCATGCTGGTTTTCACTGGTGTGAGGTCGTACATTTTCCCTGCGAAAAGGTGCGGAAAAGCGCGGTAAATAAGGAAAGAGAATTGACTCCGGAGTGTACAATTATTACAATCCGGCCTCTTTAATCACCCATGGCTTCGGTGTCCATCGTTTCATTTTTCGGCGGATATCCAATAAAGCCATTGAATTTATTCAAGTTTAGGTAGAAATCGCCATGAAACGCACTTTTCAACCGTCTGTACTGAAGCGCAACCGTTCTCACGGCTTCCGTGCTCGTATGGCTACTAAAAATGGTCGTCAGGTTCTGGCACGTCGTCGTGCTAAAGGCCGCGCTCGTCTGACCGTTTCTAAGTAATAAAGCTAACCCCTGAGTGGTTAAGCTCGCATTTCCCAGGGAGTTACGCTTGTTAACTCCCAGTCAATTCACATTCGTCTTCCAGCAGCCACAACGGGCTGGCACGCCGCAAATTACCATTCTCGGCCGCCTGAATTCGCTGGGGCATCCCCGTATCGGTCTTACAGTCGCCAAGAAAAACGTTCGACGCGCCCATGAACGCAATCGGATTAAACGTCTGACGCGTGAAAGCTTCCGTCTGCGCCAACATGAACTCCCGGCTATGGATTTCGTGGTGGTGGCGAAAAAAGGGGTTGCCGACCTCGATAACCGTGCTCTCTCGGAAGCGTTGGAAAAATTATGGCGCCGCCACTGTCGCCTGGCTCGCGGGTCCTGATAGCCCTCATTCGGGTCTATCAACGCCTGATTAGTCCGCTACTCGGGCCGCATTGTCGTTTCACTCCAACCTGTTCAAGCTACGGAATTGAGGCATTGCGCAGGTTTGGAGTGATAAAAGGCAGTTGGTTGACGGTGAAACGCGTATTAAAATGCCACCCTTTACACCCTGGTGGTGACGATCCCGTCCCGCCCGGACCATTTGATACCAGAGAACACTAACGATGGATTCGCAACGCAATCTTTTAGTCATCGCTTTGCTGTTCGTGTCTTTCATGATCTGGCAAGCCTGGGAGCAGGATAAAAACCCGCAACCTCAGGCCCAACAGACCACGCAGACAACGACCACCGCAGCGGGTAGCGCCGCCGACCAGGGCGTACCGGCCAGTGGCCAGGGGAAACTGATCTCGGTTAAGACCGACGTGCTTGATCTGACCATCAACACCCGTGGTGGTGATGTTGAGCAAGCTCTGCTGCCTGCTTACCCGAAAGAGCTGAACTCTACCCAGCCGTTCCAGCTGCTGGAAACTTCACCGCTGTTTATTTATCAGGCACAGAGCGGTCTGACCGGTCGTGATGGCCCGGATAATCCGGCTAACGGCCCGCGTCCGCTGTATAACGTTGAAAAAGACGCTTATGTGCTGGCTGAAGGTCAAAACGAACTGCAGGTGCCGATGACGTATACCGACGCGGCAGGCAACACGTTTACCAAAACGTTTGTCCTGAAACGTGGTGATTACGCTGTCAACGTCAACTACAACGTGCAGAACGCTGGCGAGAAACCGCTGGAGATCTCCACCTTTGGTCAGTTGAAGCAATCCATCACTCTGCCACCGCATCTCGATACCGGAAGCAGCAACTTCGCACTGCACACCTTCCGCGGCGCGGCGTACTCCACGCCTGACGAGAAGTACGAGAAATACAAGTTCGATACCATTGCCGATAACGAAAACCTGAACATCTCTTCGAAAGGTGGTTGGGTGGCGATGCTGCAACAGTATTTCGCGACGGCGTGGATCCCGCATAACGACGGTACCAATAACTTCTATACCGCTAATCTGGGTAACGGCATCGCCGCTATCGGCTATAAATCTCAGCCGGTACTGGTTCAGCCTGGTCAGACTGGCGCGATGAACAGCACCCTGTGGGTTGGCCCGGAAATCCAGGACAAAATGGCAGCTGTTGCTCCGCACCTGGATCTGACCGTTGATTACGGTTGGTTGTGGTTCATCTCTCAGCCGCTGTTCAAACTGCTGAAATGGATCCATAGCTTTGTGGGTAACTGGGGCTTCTCCATTATCATCATCACCTTTATCGTTCGTGGCATCATGTACCCGCTGACCAAAGCGCAGTACACCTCCATGGCGAAGATGCGCATGCTGCAGCCGAAGATTCAGGCAATGCGTGAGCGTCTGGGCGATGACAAACAGCGTATCAGTCAGGAAATGATGGCGCTGTACAAAGCTGAGAAGGTTAACCCGCTGGGCGGCTGCTTCCCGCTGCTGATCCAGATGCCAATCTTCCTGGCGTTGTACTACATGCTGATGGGTTCCGTTGAACTGCGTCAGGCACCGTTTGCACTGTGGATCCACGACCTGTCTGCACAGGACCCGTACTACATCCTGCCGATCCTGATGGGCGTAACGATGTTCTTCATTCAGAAGATGTCGCCGACCACCGTGACCGACCCGATGCAGCAGAAGATCATGACCTTTATGCCGGTCATCTTCACCGTGTTCTTCCTGTGGTTCCCGTCAGGTCTGGTGCTGTACTATATCGTCAGCAACCTGGTAACCATTATTCAGCAGCAGCTGATTTACCGTGGTCTGGAAAAACGTGGCCTGCATAGCCGCGAGAAGAAAAAATCCTGATTCGGTGAGTTTTCGCTAAAATAAGGGCGGTCAGTTGACCGCCTTTTTTCTTTTCGTAGGGCGGATAAGCACCGCGTATCCGCCACACAAAGCAACAGGAACATCATGAGCGATAATGACACTATCGTAGCCCAGGCCACGCCTCCGGGACGTGGCGGCGTTGGCATCCTGCGCATCTCCGGCCTCAAAGCCCGTGAAGTTGCCGAAACCGTGCTGGGTAAACTGCCTAAGCCGCGCTACGCCGATTATCTTCCGTTTAAAGACGCCGACGGCAGCGTGCTCGATCAGGGGATTGCGCTATGGTTCCCTGGCCCGAACTCGTTCACCGGCGAAGATGTGCTTGAACTGCAGGGTCATGGCGGTCCGGTGATCCTCGACCTGCTGTTAAAACGCATTCTGACCATTCCCGGCCTGCGGATTGCCCGCCCTGGTGAGTTTTCCGAACGCGCGTTTCTTAACGATAAACTCGACTTAGCCCAGGCCGAGGCGATTGCGGATCTTATCGACGCCAGTTCGGAACAGGCGGCCCGTTCGGCACTTAACTCGCTGCAAGGCGCATTCTCCGCACGGGTCAACCATCTGGTGGAAGCCCTCACCCACTTGCGCATTTACGTCGAAGCGGCAATTGATTTCCCTGATGAAGAGATCGATTTCCTCTCCGACGGCAAAATTGAAGCCCAGCTCAATGACGTGATTGCCGATCTTGATGCAGTGCGTGCTGAAGCACGTCAGGGTAGTTTGTTGCGCGAAGGGATGAAGGTGGTGATTGCCGGACGTCCTAACGCCGGTAAATCGAGCCTGTTAAACGCGCTGGCGGGCCGTGAAGCGGCAATCGTAACCGATATCGCCGGAACCACGCGTGACGTGCTGCGTGAGCATATCCACATTGACGGAATGCCGCTGCATATCATCGATACCGCCGGGCTACGTGAAGCCAGTGACGAAGTGGAACGTATTGGTATCGAGCGCGCGTGGCAGGAAATTGAACAGGCCGACCGCGTGCTGTTTATGGTCGATGGCACCACGACAGACGCCGTTGATCCGGCAGAGATCTGGCCGGAATTTATCGCCCGTCTGCCCGCCAAACTGCCGATCACCGTGGTACGCAATAAAGCCGATATAACCGGCGAAACGCTGGGAATGAGTGAAGTGAACGGCCATGCGTTGATTCGTCTCTCGGCAAGGACTGGCGAAGGCGTGGACGTGCTGCGTAACCATCTCAAACAGAGCATGGGCTTTGACACCAACATGGAAGGCGGCTTCCTGGCGCGCCGTCGCCACTTACAGGCGCTGGAACAGGCAGCGGAGCATTTGCAGCAAGGTAAAGCGCAACTGTTGGGTGCCTGGGCAGGCGAACTGCTGGCGGAAGAGTTGCGCCTGGCACAGCAGAACTTAAGCGAAATCACCGGGGAGTTTACTTCTGATGACCTGCTGGGGCGGATTTTCTCCAGCTTCTGTATTGGTAAGTAACTCGTCTAAATTGATATAAAGGGCACTGTTCCGTTCTGGGGAAACTAACTATCAGAACGGAACAGCGCTTGTTTTTTATGAGCATCCTGCACCAAAACTGCATTTGCTACTGGCTGGAGCGACTTTAAACACCTTGCAGTCCTGTCTTTACAGAGAACGATATTGCTTTAACCTATTAAGCTCCTCTTGCGGAAAGTTAAATTCGTCTACTGCTTTCCAGAATAGTTCTTTAAGTACAGGATTGCCATTTGCCTGACTTATTACAGATTTACCTTCATTATTCTTTTCTTCCAGTTGCATCATCACATCTTTAAGGTAATTTTCATTTTCACCAACCACAATTTTTAATATTTTCAGCCAGAGCCCCATATGTATATCATCCCCGTTATTTACCACATGAGAGAATGACTTGCCATCAAAGTCACGGGTAAACTGCTCCACAATTTCATCGAAAGAGAACCCGTGTTTCAACGCCAGGCGAATCGCTGCACTCAGATATACATCAATGACCTGTTTACTCATTTTCTTAAAGCTTGCAATATGCAAAGAGCAGACAGCATTATTTCTGCTCAGCGACAGTAGTTCTCTCACCACATCTTTATCATTTTCATAATGGCTGGCTATCACATCAGCTGTCTCCATCCAGGCAGCAACAATCTCCGTATACCCTTTCACTATCGCAGAATATAAGCCTGATGCCTTCGTCCATTTGTCTGACTCCCCCGTCCATTTTTCTCTTGCAGCCATCAGTTTCAATATATCTTCTTTATTTATTTCATTTTTAAACATTTTGGCTTTTATATTGGCTAGCAATATATTAACAACATTATAATCATTGGTTCTAATAGCGCTATTTAAATCATAAATTGAGTCTATTTCTTTTCCTACACTACGAAGTATTTCATTTTTATTTACTCCAAACTCTTTCTCAAAGTCATCTATCGCCAAGAACAATACCTTGACACTTTCTTTTTTATTTTTTGATAAAGCTACAGAAATCGCGCTCACACCACGGTTATCTTTCGCAAGGAGTAGAGTTTCCAGGTCTTCCCGGCTAAAGTTAAATTTTCTGGCCAACTCTTTTAAATTTGTTATATATTCATTAATCTTATTAAGATTATCGTGTTGCAGTGACATACATAACCCATATGTTCCCCCTGGTCCTTTAGCAGCAAGAATCTCAAGAACCTTTGATACTGTCATTTCTTGGGAATTTCTTAACTTATCGAAAAAAAGAACAATATTTTCATACGTCCCCATTTGCATTAATAGATATAATGCTGATGGTGATAATGGTGGTTGCAATTCATTGTCTATACCACTTAATAAATGGGCCTGCTCTCGAGGGAGATAAGGAATTATGCCTACACACTCGGAGCAAATCTCTGTTTTTACCCATTTTATATTCGCCAACTCAATATTTATAAATGATTGTAATGACCCAAAAGAATCACAGTTTTTTGCTTTATAGCGTACTGCAGTATTGGTTGCATTAGGATCATAAAAGGATACAACATATTCAGTTTCGCCGGCAGGCGTTTGTTTTATCCTCAAGCGGACGGCCATAGCGTGTTTTTGAGATTTAACGATTGCCGCCATATGCGTTAACTTCTCTTTTTCCATTCTGTGAAAGAAGACAGATAATATCTCCCCGAACTTGTCACTGGCAACGACGCATGTACCTGGTGGTGGATTGTTTATTAGATTATCAAATTGCTGATCAAGCTCGTATGGAAAATGTTGCTGTATCCCTTCTGGAGTTGAATAGCATTCCTTCAATGGAACTTTACCTGTATTTTCATTCATTGAATCTATACAATACTGCAGCGAAATATGCCTGCACACGACTAAATCTTCTGGTTTTTCATTAAAATAAACCTTACAGTTATAATCTACAATATCATATTTACTATTAGCTTTTTTCTGCTCTTTAGTAAAACTCTCATCATCTGCGTTCGTATGAGGGCGAATAAAAATATCTTTGAGGGATGTTGTAAGCGCAGGTGGTACGGGAATCTGTGTAGCATACTTTCCTTCAATATCCCCCACAGTTACAATCAGACTTTCAGGGTCTTGCTCAGATGTGGAGACAATAATAATAAGTCCACCACCAATTAAAACCCATGGTTCAATCTCGCTACAATTATTAAAAAAATGATTTAACGGACCTTCTTTTTCAAACGAATAAACTGAAGGATTTTTAAGATACGCCACTATATCGTCAACGATTAATTGAGTTTTATTTTTTCCTCCATCCAACTCAGGCATGAAAGAAGGAGATTGTGCACATACACTGCCAACAGTTACGTTATCAACCATTTTCTTTCCCCTCATTCATATGAAAGTTGTAGTAATAATAAGGTTACTATTTAAAAACCAACTATCAAATTTCGCTCATTTATAGAGTTATTTGTCTTTTTACGTCATTACCCCATCAGGTCATCAACCTGGTAATGAAGTGAGTAAACCGCGACGTCAACGAGGGAAACTGCTCCTTGTAATGGAACCCCTATAATCAATGCCATCACCTTCAACAATAATGATAAAAATTAAAAAATTTATCCATTCATGTGTTTTTGCTAATATTTTGCATGGGGCAGCTATCACAAACACATCCAATATCTAATTGTGATTCGATTCACATTTAAACAATTTCAGAATAGACAAATTTCTTGAGTATTATACTGTAGCCTCGTGTCTTTCGAGGATAAGTGCATTATGAATATCTTACATATATGTGTGACCTCAAAATGGTTCAATATTGACAACAAGATTGTCGATCATCGCCCTTGATTTGCCCTTCTGTAGCCATCACCAGAGCCAAACCGATTAGATTCAATGTGATCTATTTGTTTGCTATATCTTAATTTTGCCTTTTGCAAAGGCCATCTCTCGTTTATTTACTTGTTTTAGTAAATGATGGTGCTTGCATATATATCTGGCGAATTAATGGATATTGCAGATGTAATATTCACAGGGATCACTGTAATTAAAATAAATGAAGGATTATGTAATGGAAAACTTTAAACATCTCCCTGAACCGTTCCGCATTCGTGTTATTGAGCCAGTAAAACGTACCACTCGTGCTTATCGTGAAGAAGCAATTATTAAATCCGGTATGAACCCGTTCCTGCTGGATAGCGAAGATGTGTTTATCGATTTACTGACCGACAGCGGCACCGGGGCGGTGACGCAGAGCATGCAGGCCGCGATGATGCGCGGCGACGAAGCCTACAGCGGCAGCCGCAGCTACTATGCGTTAGCCGAGTCAGTGAAAAATATCTTTGGTTATCAATACACCATTCCGACTCACCAGGGCCGTGGCGCAGAGCAAATTTATATTCCGGTACTGATTAAAAAACGCGAGCAGGAAAAAGGCCTGGATCGCAGCAAAATGGTGGCATTCTCTAACTATTTCTTTGATACCACGCAGGGCCATAGCCAGATTAACGGCTGTACCGTGCGTAACGTCTATATCAAAGAAGCCTTCGATACGGGCGTGCGTTACGACTTTAAAGGCAACTTTGACCTCGAAGGATTAGAGCGCGGCATTGAAGAAGTTGGCCCGAATAACGTGCCGTATATCGTTGCAACCATCACCAGTAACTCCGCAGGCGGTCAGCCGGTTTCACTGGCAAACTTAAAAGCGATGTACAGCATCGCGAAGAAATACGATATTCCGGTGGTAATGGACTCCGCACGCTTTGCTGAAAACGCCTATTTCATCAAGCAGCGTGAAGCAGAATATAAAGACTGGACCATCGAGCAGATCACCCGCGAAACCTACAAATATGCCGATATGCTGGCGATGTCCGCCAAGAAAGATGCGATGGTGCCGATGGGCGGCTTGCTGTGCATGAAAGACGACAGCTTCTTTGATGTGTACACCGAATGCAGAACCCTTTGTGTGGTGCAGGAAGGCTTCCCGACATATGGTGGTCTGGAAGGCGGCGCGATGGAGCGTCTGGCGGTAGGTCTGTATGACGGCATGAATCTGGACTGGCTGGCTTATCGTATCGCGCAGGTACAGTATCTGGTCGATGGTCTGGAAGAGATTGGCGTTGTCTGCCAGCAGGCGGGCGGTCACGCGGCATTCGTTGATGCCGGTAAACTGCTGCCGCATATCCCGGCAGACCAGTTCCCGGCACAGGCGCTGGCCTGTGAGCTGTATAAAGTCGCCGGTATCCGCGCGGTAGAAATTGGTTCTTTCCTGTTAGGCCGCGATCCGAAAACCGGTAAACAACTGCCATGCCCGGCTGAACTGCTGCGTTTAACCATTCCGCGCGCAACATATACTCAAACACATATGGACTTCATTATTGAAGCCTTTAAACATGTGAAAGAGAACGCGGCGAATATTAAAGGGTTAACCTTTACCTACGAACCAAAAGTATTGCGTCACTTCACCGCAAAACTGAAAGAAGTTTAATTAATACTACAGAGTGGCTATAAGGATGTTAGCCACTCTCTTACCCTACATCCTCAATAACAAAAATAGCCTTCCTCTAAAGGTGGCATCATGACTGATCAAGCTGAAAAAAAGCACTCTGCATTTTGGGGTGTTATGGTTATAGCAGGTACAGTAATTGGTGGAGGTATGTTTGCTTTACCTGTTGATCTTGCCGGTGCCTGGTTTTTCTGGGGTGCCTTTATCCTTATCATTGCCTGGTTTTCAATGCTTCATTCCGGGTTATTGTTATTAGAAGCAAATTTAAATTATCCCGTCGGCTCCAGTTTTAACACCATCACCAAAGATTTAATCGGTAACACCTGGAACATTATCAGCGGTATTACCGTTGCCTTCGTTCTCTATATCCTCACTTATGCCTATATCTCTGCTAATGGTGCGATCATTAGTGAAACGATATCAATGAATTTGGGTTATCACGCTAATCCACGTATTGTCGGGATCTGCACAGCCATTTTCGTTGCCAGCGTATTGTGGATAAGCTCGTTAGCCGCCAGTCGTATTACCTCATTGTTCCTCGGGCTGAAGATTATCTCCTTTGTGATCGTGTTTGGTTCTTTCTTCTTCCAGGTCGATTACTCCATTCTGCGCGATGCCACCAGCTCCACTGCGGGAACGTCTTATTTCCCGTATATCTTTATGGCTTTGCCGGTGTGTCTGGCGTCATTTGGTTTCCACGGCAATATTCCCAGCCTGATTATTTGCTATGGCAAACGCAAAGATAAGCTAATCAAAAGCGTGGTCTTCGGTTCGCTGCTGGCGCTGGTGATTTATCTCTTCTGGCTCTATTGCACCATGGGGAATATTCCGCGAGAAAGCTTTAAGGCGATTATTTCCTCAGGCGGCAACGTTGATTCACTGGTGAAATCGTTCCTCGGCACCAAACAGCACGGCATTATCGAGTTTTGCCTGCTGGTGTTCTCCAACTTAGCTGTCGCCAGCTCGTTTTTTGGTGTCACGCTGGGATTGTTCGATTATCTGGCGGATCTGTTTAAGATTGATAACTCCCACGCCGGGCGTTTCAAAACCGTGCTGTTAACCTTCCTGCCACCTGCGTTGTTGTATCTGATCTTCCCGAACGGCTTCATTTACGGGATCGGCGGTGCCGGACTGTGTGCCACCATCTGGGCGGTCATTATCCCCGCGGTGCTGGCAATCAAAGCTCGCAAGAAGTTTCCCAATCAGATGTTCACGGTCTGGGGCGGCAATCTTATTCCGGCGATTGTCATTCTCTTTGGTATAACCGTAATTTTATGCTGGTTCGGTAACGTCTTTAACGTGTTACCTAAATTTGGCTAAATCCTTCAAGAAGCCAGCCATTCGCTGGCTTCTTGCCTCTCAGGAAATCACTTATGTCCAAATGGCAACTCGCCTGATCCTCCTTCACCACGTATGCTTTGCGTCACCTTACTATCAGGACGCTTTAGCCCATGTCCCGCTTTTTGATTTGTAGTTTTGCCCTGGTTTTACTTTATCCCGCCGGGATTGATATGTACCTCGTTGGTTTACCGCGCATCGCCGCCGATCTCAATGCCAGCGAAGCGCAGTTGCATATTGCGTTCTCCGTTTATCTGGCGGGCATGGCAGCTGCGATGTTATTTGCCGGTAAAGTGGCCGATCGTTCAGGGAGAAAGCCTGTCGCCATACCCGGCGCGGCGCTATTTATTATCGCCTCGGTGTTCTGTTCACTGGCTGAAACCAGTGCGTTATTTCTTGCAGGGCGATTTCTACAGGGGCTGGGCGCGGGCTGTTGTTACGTGGTTGCGTTCGCCATTTTACGCGACACACTGGATGATCGACGTCGGGCTAAAGTGCTGTCGTTACTCAACGGCATTACCTGCATCATTCCGGTGTTAGCGCCGGTGCTCGGACACCTGATTATGCTTAAATTCCCGTGGCAGAGTCTGTTCTGGACGATGGCAACGATGGGCATCGCGGTACTGATGTTGTCTTTGTTTATTTTAAAAGAAACGCGCCCTGCGGCCCTCGCAGCTTCTGACAAACCACGAGAAAATTGCGAGTCGCTGCTTAACCGGTTTTTCCTCAGCCGTGTTGTTATCACCACCCTCAGCGTTTCGGTGATCCTCACCTTCGTCAACACGTCGCCGGTATTGCTGATGGAAATCATGGGTTTTGAGCGCGGGGAATACGCCACCATTATGGCGCTGACCGCTGGCGTCAGCATGACCGTTTCATTCTCCACACCATTTGCGCTGGGAATTTTTAAGCCACGTACGTTGATGATCACCTCACAGGTGTTATTCCTGGCGGCGGGGATCACTCTTGCCGTTTCACCTTCCCATGCGGTTTCTCTGTTTGGTATCACGCTGATTTGCGCCGGTTTCTCGGTAGGTTTTGGCGTAGCGATGAGTCAGGCGTTAGGGCCGTTTTCATTACGCGCGGGCGTAGCCAGCTCGACCTTAGGTATTGCGCAGGTTTGCGGTTCGTCACTGTGGATTTGGCTGGCAGCGGTGGTTGGTATTGGCGCATGGAATATGCTGATCGGGATTCTGATTGCCTGTAGCATAGTGAGCCTGTTGCTGATTATGTTCGTCGCGCCTGGACGCCCCGTTGCCGCTCATGAAGAAATCCATCACCACGCTTGATCTCAATTTGCTGCTCTGTCTGCAACTGCTGATGCAGGAGCGCAGCGTGACCAAAGCGGCGAAGCGGATGAACGTGACACCTTCGGCGGTGAGTAAGTCGCTGGCAAAGTTAAGAGCGTGGTTTGACGACCCACTCTTTGTGAACTCACCGCTGGGCCTGTCGCCCACACCGCTAATGGTCAGCATGGAGCAAAATCTGGCGGAATGGATGCAAATCAGCAACCTGCTGCTGGATAAACCGCACCACGAAACGCCGCGCGGTCTTAAGTTTGAACTGGCGGCGGAATCGCCGCTGATGATGATCATGCTTAATGCGCTGTCGAAACGGATCTACCAACGATACCCGCAGGCGACCATCAAATTACGTAACTGGGATTATGATTCCTTAGATGCTATTACTCGTGGTGAAGTGGATATTGGTTTTTCCGGTCGCGAAAGTCATCCCCGTTCGCGGGAGCTGTTAAGCTCGCTACCGTTAGCCATTGATTATGAAGTGCTGTTTAGTGATGTGCCCTGCGTCTGGTTACGCAAAGATCATCCGGCACTGCATGAAGCATGGAATCTGGACACCTTTTTACTTTATCCGCATATCAGCATTTGCTGGGAACAGAGCGATACCTGGGCGCTGGACAATGTGTTACAGGAGCTGGGGCGCGAACGCACGATTGCTATGAGCCTGCCGGAATTCGAGCAGTCACTGTTTATGGCAGCACAGCCCGACAATCTGCTACTGGCGACCGCGCCGCGCTACTGTCAGTACTACAATCAACTCCACCAACTGCCGTTGGTTGCTCTTCCTCTCCCGTTTGACGAAAGCCAGCAAAAAAAGCTGGAAGTCCCTTTTACCCTGCTGTGGCATAAACGGAACAGCCATAATCCGAAGATCGTCTGGTTACGGGAAACCATTAAAAATCTTTACGCGTCGATGGCATAACCGAATCGTATGAAACGCAACCCTATTTCACAATAAAATGTAAAAAAGTTGTAATAAACTTATCTGAATCGAACTTTTAGCCGCTTTAGTCTGTCCATCATTCCAGTAAATGATTACTCTTGTATTCATAATGGACCATTAAGCATGGAGCGAAAAATGGCGACTCACTTTGCCCGAGGGATTTTAACGGAAGGACATCTGATTTCTGTTCGTCTCCCCTCCCAGTGTCATCAAGAAGCCCGAAACATTCCCCCTCATCGTCAAAGCCGTTTTCTGGCGTCCAGAGGTTTACTCGCAGAACTGATGTTCATGCTGTATGGCATTGGCGAATTGCCGGAAATCGTCACCCTGCCGAAAGGAAAACCGGTTTTCAGCGATAAAAATTTGCCTTCGTTTTCTATTTCCTATGCCGGGAATATGGTCGGCGTGGCGTTAACAACCGAAGGTGAATGTGGCCTCGATATGGAACTGCAGCGTGCGACGCGCGGGTTTCATAGCCCACACGCGCCCGATAACCACACCTTTTCCAGCAATGAATCGCTATGGATCAGTAAACAAAACGATCCTAACGAAGCGCGGACGCAGCTCATCACGCTGCGCCGAAGCGTGCTAAAACTAACCGGTGATGTTTTGAATGACGATCCGCGCGATCTGCAGCTGCTGCCCATTGCCGGACGCCTGAAATGTGCTCATGTAAATCATGTAGAAGCGTTATGCGACGCGGAGGACGTGCTGGTGTGGTCCGTGGCGGTCACGCCCACGATTGAAAAGCTCAGTGTCTGGGAGTTAGATGGCAAACACGGCTGGAAAAGCCTGCCCGATATTCACAGCCGCGCCAACAATCCTACCAGCCGGATGATGCGTTTTGCCCAGCTCTCTACCGTGAAGGCTTTTTCGCCAAATTGATAGACAACCACAGGAGTCATCATGTCTGAAAAATTGCAGGTGGTTACGTTACTGGGGAGCCTGCGCAAAGGCTCATTTAATGGCATGGTTGCACGTACCCTGCCGAAAATTGCTCCGGCGAGCATGGAAGTCAATGCGTTACCTTCCATTGCCGACATTCCCTTGTATGACGCTGACGTACAGCAGGAAGAAGGTTTTCCAGCAACGGTTGAAGCTCTGGCGGAACAGATCCGTCAGGCTGACGGTGTGGTGATCGTCACGCCGGAATATAACTACTCGGTACCGGGTGGGCTGAAAAATGCCATCGACTGGCTTTCCCGCCTGCCGGATCAACCTCTGGCCGGTAAACCGGTGTTGATTCAGACCAGCTCAATGGGCGTGATTGGCGGCGCGCGCTGTCAGTATCACCTGCGCCAGATTCTGGTTTTCCTCGATGCAATGGTGATGAACAAGCCGGAATTTATGGGCGGCGTGATTCAGAACAAAGTTGATCCGCAAACCGGAGAAGTGATTGATCAGGGTACGCTGGACCACCTGACCGGGCAATTAACCGCATTTGGTGAGTTTATTCAGCGAGTTAAGATCTAAATAAAAAACCCGCCAGCAATCATGCATGGCGGGTTTTTAACGCGCTATCGATTTTAGTGAGCGTCGATAAACACAATCTTCAGGATAAACAGCAGCGCAACGATGATTACGCACGGGCTAAGGTCACGCAGACGCCCGGTACCGATTTTCATCACGCAATAGGAGATAAAGCCTAACGCAATACCTTCGGTAATCGAGAAGCTGAACGGCATCATCACAGCGGTAATAAACGCCGGAACACATTCAGTAAGATCCTGCCAGTTCACGCGAGCAAGACTTGAGGTCATCAACACGCCAACGTAAATCAGCGCGCCAGCTGCGGCATATCCCGGCACCATTCCCGCCAGCGGCGACAGGAAGATAACCAGCAGGAACAGCAGACCGACAACCACTGCCGTCAGACCGGTACGACCGCCAACGGAAACGCCGGAAGAGGACTCAATATACGCCGTAACAGAAGAAGTCCCGATAAACGAACCGGTCACCGAAGAGATACTGTCGACATACAGCGCCTGCTTCATGCGCGGGAATTTACCTTTCTCATCCGCCAGACCTGCTTTATCGGTCACGCCAATCAGCGTACCGGAGGAGTCAAACAGGTTGACCAGCATGAAAGAGAAAATCACCCCTGCCAGCCCGAGGTTAAACGACCCGGCTAGATCTACATGACCCACGACTGTCATTACGCTCGGCGGCGCAGAAACGATGCCATTGTAGTGGACATCACCCAGCATCCAGCCCAGCAGCGTCGTCACCACGATGGAAACCAGCACCGCCGCGTGAATGTTGCGTGAGGCCAGAATAGCAATGATGAAGAAGCCGAGGATCCCCAGCAGTACGCTGTGAGAAGTCAGATTACCGATGCTCACCAGCGTTTCCGGGTTAGCGACAATCACACCTGCATTCTTCAGTCCCATCATGCCAATAAACAGGCCGATACCGCTGGTAATGCCCACACGCAGACTCACCGGAATGTTGGCTATCATCCAGTAGCGAACGCGGAAAATCGTCAGTAACAGCAGACCTATCGCGCCCCAGAAGATTGCGCCCATCCCGACTTGCCACGGCAAGCCCATCGCCTGTACAACGACAAAAGCGAAGAACGCATTCAGGCCCATTGCCGGTGCCAGTGCAACTGGCAGGTTAGCAAACAGCCCCATCATAATACTGCCGAATGCAGCAATCAGACAGGTCGTGACGAAGACGGCGCTGGTATCCATGCCAGCAACGCCAAGAATTTGCGGGTTAACAAAAACGATGTAAACCATCGTCAGGAAGGTGGTAAAACCGGCGATCACTTCGGTCCGTGCCGTCGTGCCATGTTCGCGCAGTTTAAACACGCGTTCCAGCATCCCCTGGCCAGAAGCCTGGGTTGTGTGTTGTTGACTCATTATCTATTTCCGAACAAGGAGGGAAAATCCGTCGCTATCGTATACCAAAATGAGACAATATGGACGGCTGAAGATAACTTTTTTTCATTGTATTTGCTTATACGGCAACGATTGCGTCATGCAAATTGGCATGACGAAAACGTTAAACTAACGATAAAGGAAAGACATGTCCCAGATAGAAGCGGTATTTTTCGACTGCGACGGTACGCTGGTCGATAGCGAGGTCATTTGCTCTCGCGCCTATGTCACGATGTTCAGGGAATTTGGCATTCACGTTGAGCTGGAAGAGATTTTTACCCGTTTTAAAGGCGTAAAACTCTACGAAATCATCGACATCATCAGTAAAGAACAGGGCGTGACGATGATCCAGGCCGATGCCGAGCACGTTTACCGCGCAGAAGTAGCTCGTCTGTTTGATACCGAACTTGAGGTCATCGCAGGAGCGAACGAATTGCTGGCGAGCGTTAACGTGCCGATGTGCGTTGTCTCTAATGGCCCGGTGAAAAAAATGCAGCATTCGCTCGGCAAAATCAACATGCTGCACTACTTCCCGGAAAAACTGTTCAGCGGTTACGACATTCAGCGTTGGAAGCCCGATCCGGCATTAATGTTCCATGCGGCAAAAGCGATGAATGTGAACGTTGAAAACTGCATTCTGGTCGATGACTCCAGCGCCGGCGCGCAATCAGGGATAGATGCCGGAATGGAAGTGTTTTACTTCTGCGCTGACCCGCACAATAAACCGATCGTTCACCCGAAAGTCACCACCTTTACCGAGCTGTCGCAGCTGCCTGCGCTCTGGAAGGCACGCGGCTGGAAGATAACGCGATAATCGCCTCCTTACTTCAACGCTTACACATCAGTCACGCTGGTTTGAGATAAAAAATACCAGGTGTCTGATGAGTAAGCGTCTATTCCCTATAAATAATTTATGTCGTTAATCGTCCAGTCGCTCACCCTCTGTATAGTTAAGCCTGGTTTATATTTTTCACAATATCGGGATACCGTTCGAACCAATCCAGAATATTAAGCATCGCGTTACTGATATTTTTATTCGCTTTATATTGATTCTCGCGTCTATGATTTTTAACAATATTAAGGTTAGAACGTATCTTATTGTCATCGTCAGCAATCTTCTGATTTAATGCCGCTACTTCATCCTGTACTTCTTGACTATTCCACTTGTCCCTTTTGTTATCAAATAAAGTCCTTTTATCATCTACTGATTTATCACGCTTTATGGTTAACTCTTTAATTTCTCGCAATAAGTCATCGTAATCTTTAATGGAAGATCTTATTTCCTCATAGTTTTTTAGTAAATCCTCCCTGTTAATTGCGAATGCACTGGAAAAATAGTGAAAATCGCGAGCATATTTATTGAGCCTTGAGTCGTAATCTGTCTTAAAAGATTTTATATGTTCCAGTTGGTTTGATAGTGCTTTAATTTGTTTTTCTTCAACACCTTCAAAAATGGGTGCAAGTTCCTTATATTCAAATGTTACATTTCTAACAGATTCTTTATGAGACTCCTTAATTTTTTTTTGGATAAATTCGGTTGGATTGTCAGTAAGTATTGTTCCATCTGGCGGCGGAATCATTTTATTTATTATAGATTCAACAAACTTAATTCGATCATTTTCTATCATATTGCTAATGATATTTTGTGCATTTTCCTGCATATCTTTAAAAATAAAAAACTCAATCCTACTATTATCAAAATGATATTTTCCCTCGTACGATTTATTTTCAACATAAAGTGTTGATAAAAACGACTCTAACTCTAAAAATGCGTTTTTATATTTTTCCTTAGTCTTTGACTCGGAATTATAAAAATTTATTACATCGATATTGATAGCACTTACCTTTTTTAAGAAATCAGATATTTGTTCTTTACTTATAGCTCCATCCAGATCCATATACATGTATTTTTGCGCTGTAAGACCATCTTTTGAATAATTTGTATTTGGATCAATAGCACAGTCTTTGCACCTATCTCCACTGTAATAATAGCCTAAATTTGCCCCAATCAAATTACTATTTTTAAAGAAGACATTATTGTTCTCTGTATTTTTCTTGCTAAATGAAGAATCGGTCCATTTCTTTATACTCTCTACGCATTTCGAAAAATTATCATCTAACTTAAGATTTCTCGATCTTCTTTCAATGTAATCAGAAAAATACTCTTTGGGGTTAAACATAGATCTATCTGAACCATCTTCACGAAGACCATCGTTTATTTTAATATGCTTCAAATTACAATTATAAAACACAGTCCCCGTATCCGGCCCCCTGATTTCATCATAATTAGACTTGTTGAACGAATTTGCCAAAAAATCCATTCCATGAGCATCAAGCCCTATTATATTACAGTTATAAAAATGACTCAGAAGTATACTCGAGCCAGGACAACATCCTCCCTGGATTATACAATCCTGAACGAAAGACTGCATAAAGAGATAAGAACCTAATTTTTC
The DNA here is from genome assembly GCF_046487395.1 of Escherichia sp. WS1450. Classification (NCBI taxonomy): domain Bacteria; kingdom Pseudomonadati; phylum Pseudomonadota; class Gammaproteobacteria; order Enterobacterales; family Enterobacteriaceae; genus Escherichia; species Escherichia sp. WS1450. The sequence goes on along the minus strand of NZ_JBJQJO010000013.1, from coordinate 40,592 downwards.
TTGAATACTATCAGGTTGTGTAACGGTGTAGATTTTAGACGTCTCACATCTATAATTTTCAATTTTGCATTTAGAAATAAAACAACCTTTAAACATACCTTTTATTGGTTTTTTATTTCCTGACCCCACAGTATCATCATTAGTCTCATAAAGCTGTATGTTGTTGAATTTACAATCCTCGAAATAACAATTTTCAAAAACCGGACCTTCAAGGTTAGGGCTGTTTATCACTCCTGAAAAAACTACATTTTTAAAACTACAATATTTTAATGAATTTAAAACATCCTTAGACAACGATGATAAATTGATTGTTGTATTAATAATAGGAATTTTATTTTTAATCAGTGTCGTAAGTTTTACAGCATAATCATCAAACATAAATCTCTTCAAGGGAGAATTATCAAAATGTAAATCATCAATATAATTATCAAGCGTTAACCTCTCTGAAGAAACCTGTTTTTTTTCGTTATCATTCGAAGTAGCCCCCGTGTAGAGATTAAAGGATCTACTCACAATAACTTCATTATTTTCATTTGTGGTAAAGTCTGTCTTAGTACTAAATCGCCATTGTTGTTCTTTTTTTGCCAGAGATTTAATCTTATCGAACACCTCGGCTTTGTTATCAACTTTCGTGACAAATTCGTAAATTAAGCCTTTGACTTCTTTAATATGAGAGCCGGGAAAAAGATCGCAAACAAACTCCCACAGTGTACGTTTTTTAAATAAATCCCCTTTGCCATCAAGAATATTTTCAATATCCTTAGAGTTTACATTATATTTCTTATCATTAATACTTAAAGCAATTTTATCACAATATCCTTTATGATTAAGTCTCTCCTTATTCATTGCTTCTAAAAAAGGATTAGTATTAAAAAGAACATCTGGTTTTAATTTAGCGACCATAAATCCTCCGGCGTGCAATATTGAGTTGTTGAGTTGTTTGAAAAACAATAACTTCTATGTTGTTAATTAACTGTACTGCTAGTTAGGTTAGCAACAAGTATTACTTATATTACCGGTGAATACTGTAAAAAATAGCTCATTATTTCCATTTTAACCCAGGGTGTTTACCCTGGATTTGCAATTTTTAGTGGGTTAACGGCACATTCGACGGATTAACCGCAGCATCAGAAAATGAGCGATTTTTTATAGCCGCTTTTATTGTCGAGGTTAAAATAAAGAGATTTTATTAACTTTTATCAAGGTGATTTATGGATAATCTTATTGGCACACCACCAAACTACGTAGTTCCCCATAAGTATATAGACACGGAGCAAATGGAATATTTATGTCATCTCAATCGTTTTTCTAAATCACCTGACGATTTTTTGATAACTGGTCAGAGAGAGGACCTTTTTACATATAAATATATTTTAGATGGCTCATTTTCAAATTTACAGCATTTATTTCCCAAAGGACAACTACAGAAGATACAACAGCGATTAAGTTCTCTTATGTATAAAAACATGTTTCATTGTTTTCATGTTTTTTTATTAAAACTATGCTCAATTGAGAGTATTCCTCTCCCAAATGCCGATTACGCTTTCTTTGATGACGAAATGCCATTTACATTAACTGATGAACAGATCGAAAATATTTCTTTTTTAAACGCATATCACAAAGAAAAGAAAGGAAACAACGACATTGTTACATTTGATTTCATGAGCGCTGATCACCACCATAATTTTAGCACAACCATAGCTTTAACAAATGATAGCTTCCATATATCTTCAATAAACAACCATAACGCACAGGTTATATTCGATGAAAACATCCATTTACATCCCTATGAATTACCAGAATCATCACAATGGTGTTATCAGTTAATAAAAAACATGATTTCTTTACATTGCAGATATAATAACAATTTCAAAATAAAAAAAACCTGTTGTTTTGATTTTAAAAATAAATCTTTTTGTAATGCCAGGTTGCAATATATAACGTTTATTGCATGTTTATTTTCACATGCAAACATGAAATATTCGACATTTCATGATGTTAACCTTGATATGTGTGATATAAAGAATTGCAATTTTGACAATTCAGAGATGAATTTCATTTCATGCGTCGGGACAAATTTTAGCGGTTCCACATTTAATAATGTAAAAACAACAACAGCGCAACTAATTAAGACACCAACAAAGTGGACGAATAACATTCTAAAATATTGGTTCTCCAGTTATAATAAACGTAATATCATCTTCACACTTAATACAATATCTGATAAAGATATAAAATTAAAAGTCGTTAAGGATATATTATTATCGTTGGTAGACCATAAGGCTAATATTTATAGTGTAAGGCAAGAGTTTCTGGATTTTCTTAATAATGATTTATATAAAAATGATGGCGAGATTCTTTCTTATAAAGAATCAATAATGTTGTTCTGTGCTGAATAGCCGAAAAATAGATGATTCAGATTAACTACCACACTCTATGTTGTGTTTATGTCAGGAAACAGGTCATTGTGAATCCTGACACCAGACTATGACTATCGCCCAGGAATAATCCACAACCGCTGGAAGTAGTCTCATTTCAGCAGGATAAAACCGTAGAGTGCGATTGCGATGAATAATAAATACAGGCTTATTATTCCAGTCTTTTTTATTGCGTTGGTTGATTCAAATGGCTCGGTTAGTAAAATGCACCATTCACTCGGAAAACTCAACATGTTGCACTCTTATACGCCGTCTGGAAAGGGCGTAGTAGTGATATAACCATTTAATCGTCTCCCAACATCAACGCTTACACATCAACTACACTGGTTTAATTAAAGTACACCAGATTACTGATGAGTAAGCGTCTTTTCGCATGACCTCATTATCACAGGAACGACTTGATCCGTTTATTTATTCGCCATGTTATTCAGTATCAATTTTCTTAATAGCTTTCACCATATTTTCATTTTCTTTTAGCCAACTCCTGATATTTTGAACTACATCATTAAGTGTATTTTCTTGTTGATACTCTTTCTCCAATCTCTCTGTTTCATCCTTAAGATGTAGAATCTCTTTACTTATGTTTGGTATTTTTCCATCTATCACCTTTATTATCCCCTTAATCTCATTAATTCTTTCCGCATCTTTTTTATCTTTATTGTCTTTATTATTTAAGTAAAAACCCTCTTTAATCAACTGATCCTTAGTATCGACTAAATCATTTCTTTCGACAATAAGTTTGGCATATTTGTCTTTTATATCGCCATAATTTTCCTTATTATAGTCATTATTTTTCTCAATTACCCACCGTAAATATTGCTCAATGCTAGAGAATAAATCGACTTTATCATCTACATATTTTGATACTTTCCTATAATCCCTGTAATTTATTTCCGTTCTTTCCTTAAATTCATTCAATGCTAAAAAAATCTTTTGCATTTTATCAAAATTATCATCTTCATGATTATTATTATAGTCTTTGTAAATATCCCGCAAATCATTAAAATTAAAGTGGAAGTGAAATCTTGCGCTGTTTGAAATAGCAGAACGATTTATTTTTAAATAGTTACGTTCATCGTAATGTCTTTGCCAAAAGAATCCAGTATAGAGGTTATGCATGAAATTCACTTTATCAATATCTATTTCATTGGCTATATCTTTTTCTATATTGTACAAAACATTTAATATAATATACTGGATAGCTTCACCATTAAGTTGATATTTTTTGCCTTCATCATCAAGATTGAAGCTACCCAGCTTGACCAACAAAGATTGTAAATATAATAGTTCCTTTTCGTAATGACTTATCGCATCCTTGCCATAATTATTGAATTCTTCTACCCATGAATTAACTTCCATTAAATTTTCCATGAAATCTGAAATGCCATTTTCAGCTATAGCTCCTTTCATGTCCATATAAACAGGAATTCTAATCTGGCTATTCGCAGCAAGATTACCACTTAACCAAGTGGTTGAAGGATCAATAGCACAATCATCCAATTTAATTCCATTGATTGACTCGCCCAAACAAGTTTTAAGTAAATTGCAATTACTAAGTTTTAAATATTTATCTATATCATCAGCAACGTATTTATCATTTATATAACGACCGCCACTCATATTAGGGAAAAGATTAACGTAGATAAGGTTTGAAATGTGTTTATCCAGATTAAGTTTACCTCCATCCTTTTTGAAATATTCTCTGGGATCAAAATCCAGTAAATCTTTGCGAATTCCATTTCGTTTGCATGTCATATCAGAGGAGCTAAAATCACACATATAAAAATGATTATCATATTTTAATTCACATCTATATTTGTGATAAAACGAAGTCCCTATGAAATCCATTTCAGCACCATTAAGCTTTGCTATTTTACAACATAACAAACTGCTTGCAATAATACTTGCATTTTTACACACTCCATTCAGAAGAGTACATTCATATACAAATGATTGCATAAACAGATATGCACCAACTGGCTTACCCACATTGGGATCTTGATTTACAGAGTATATTTTTGATGTATCTATGTTAAAATTTTTTATTTCACATCGATACAGAAAACACTCTTTAAACACGCCGTAAATAGGTATTTCATTATTTAGTTTTACTCGACACCTGGAGCTTATAAGTGACACATTCTCAAATTTACAGCCCTCAAAAAAACAATTTTCAAATACTGAACCATTAAGATTTTCGTAAGATATATTACCAGTGAATGTCACATTTTTAAAGTTACAATATTTTAAAGATGCCAGGGCTTCTTTTTCCAGTGCAGATAAATCAATTGTGATATTTTCAAAGGGGATTTTATTTTTTAAATATACGCTAAGCTTTTCATTATCATTTGGGAACTGTATTTTCAACATCCCTGATTGAAAAGCTTTTCTCATCAAAATGAATATCATGCTTATAAATATCAAAACTGATTTTTTCTGAAAATAAAGAATGCATTATCTTTTTTTCAGCATCAATATGATGATCTTGCGCATTAATATTTATTTTAAATACTCTACTAACAATAATATCTTTATTTTCATCTACAATAAATTCTGTCGTCGCATTAAAGCGCCATTGTTGATCTTGATCGGCGAGAGATTTAATTTTATTAAATATATCAGCTTTATCACCAGTTTCCGACACGAAATCTATAATGGCTTGTTTAGCCTCCTTAATATGAGACATGGGAAAAAGATCGAGTATAAACTCCCAAAGACTTCGTTTAAGAAAAGATTGACTATCACCAGCTAAAATGTTTGTTATATCTTTATGAGTTACTGAATACTTACCCACATCATCAAGAGACAAACCAATTTTTCCTGAATATTTTTGCGTTCTATTTTTTTCATTCAGATTTTCATCTGACATTTTAGTCAGAGTAGCAAATTTATCTGTAACTGTACTATATGATGATATAGCCATAATCATTTCTCCTGAACACAATATTTATTCGCCAGCTCACAATACATAACCGTTTTGTATAAAAAAGAACACTTTGGTGTTGTTTTGATACGATTATGACTAAACCACCTATGAATACTGTAAAAAATCGCTCATTTTTCATGTTCCGATATAGGGCTTTTACCCTGGTTTTTTGTTTTCTTTTCCATTTTCTGTGCGGGTATCGATATAAATGAATGGAATAACAAAAATGTTTTTATAGCGGGGCACTACATTAAAAGTAAAATAATTCAAATGAAATAATATATTTGCATTGCACTGGGGAGAGTTTCGAGGTGAGTTTGAGTGGCAATATTTCAGGGAGAAAGTTTATCAGCCCGGTAACTATGTATGACCGGGCTGATTGCCAGATTCGGCGTAAAAGCCTTATCTGACCTACAGTTAGCGTTACTCTTTCGGGTCTTTTCCGGCCAGCAGTTTATCCAGCTCATCACCGCCTACATGACGGAAATCCTGACCTTTCACGTAGTAGAAGATAAACTCACAGATATTCTGGCAGCGGTCGCCGATACGTTCGATTGAACGCGCACAAAACAGTGCGGTAAGTACGCTTGGAATGGTGCGCGAATCTTCCATCATGTAGGTCATCAGCTGACGAACAATACCTTCGTACTCCTGATCGACTTTTTTATCTTCACGATAAATACGTACCGCTTCGTCAATGTCCATCCGCGCGAACGCGTCGAGCACGTCGTGCAGCATCTGGATGGTATGACGGCCCAGCGACTCCAGACTTACCAGCAACGGCTGATGCTGCTGGGAGAATTTCTCCAGCGCAGTACGGCAGATTTTGTCCGCCACATCGCCAATACGCTCCAGTTCGGCAATGGTTTTACTGATCACCATAACCAGACGCAGGTCGCTCGCCGTCGGCTGGCGTTTGGCAATAATGCGCACGCAGGCTTCATCGATCGCCACTTCCATCATGTTGACGTTCTTGTCGCCTTCGATGACGCGCTTCGCCAGATCGCTGTCCTGGTTATGCATCGCGGTGATTGCATCAGAAAGCTGCTGCTCCACCATGCCGCCCATGGTCATCACCTGCGTGCGGATGCTTTCCAGTTCGGCGTTGAACTGGCCGGAAATATGTTTATTAAGATTGAGACTGTCCATAACGCACTCCTGAATCAACCGTAACGACCGGTGATGTAGTCTTCTGTTTGTTTCTTCGCTGGCTTGGTGAACAGATCGTCCGTGTTGCTGAACTCAATCAATTCGCCCAGGTACATAAACGCCGTGTGGTCGGAACAACGCGCAGCCTGCTGCATGTTGTGGGTGACGATCACTACGGTGTAATCCTGCTTCAGTTCGGTGATCAGCTCTTCAATACGCCCGGTAGAGATAGGGTCGAGCGCCGAACACGGTTCGTCGAGCAGCAGCACTTCCGGGCGAATGGCGATACCACGCGCAATACACAGACGCTGTTGCTGACCACCAGAGAGAGAGTAACCGCTCTGGTGCAATTTATCTTTGGTTTCGTTCCACAATGCGGCTTTGGTCAATGCCCACTGCACGCGCTCGTCCATGTCGGCACGGGAGAGCTTCTCAAACAGACGCACACCAAAGGCGATGTTGTCGTAGATGGACATCGGGAACGGCGTCGGTTTCTGGAACACCATGCCCACTTTCGCACGCAGCAGGGCGATATCCTGAGAGTTGGTCAGGATGTTGTCGCCATCGAGCAGAATTTCACCTTCCGCACGCTGTTCCGGGTACAGTTCAAACATTTTATTGAAGGTACGCAGCAGCGTCGATTTACCGCAGCCGGACGGCCCGATAAACGCCGTTACCTGGTTTTTAGCGATATCCAGGTTGATGTTTTTCAGGGCATGGAATTTGCCGTAGTAGAAGTTCAAATTACGAACCTGAATTTTACTCGGGGCAGTTTCAACCATACTCATTGCAATCTTTTCCTCATCGTGCCTGATGCACTTCGCTAATCAGGCTTACCGTAGGCCGGATCAGGCGTTCACGCCGCATCCGGCAAAGTGTTAACCGTGTTTATTCTTCGCAAAAACAACGCGCGCCAGAATGTTCAGCAGCAGTACGCACAGGGTGATGATCAATACCCCGGCCCAGGCCAGTTGCTGCCATTCCGCAAACGGACTCATCGCAAACTTAAAGATCGTCACCGGCAGGTTGGCGATCGGCTGCATCATGTCCGTGCTCCAGAACTGGTTGGAAAGCGCGGTAAACAGCAGCGGCGCGGTTTCACCAGCAATACGGGCAATCGCCAGCAGGATACCGGTCATAATCCCGGACACCGACGCTTTCAGCGTGATCGCGGAGATCATCTTCCACTTCGGTGTACCCAGCGCATAAGCCGCTTCACGCAGGCTGTCCGGCACCAGTTTCAGCATGTTCTCGGTGGTGCGGATAACAATCGGCACCTGCAACAGCGCCAGCGCAATCACGCCCGCCCAGCCGGAGAAGTGCTCCATCTGCGCCACCACAATGGTGTAAACAAACAGACCAACCACAATCGACGGTGCGGAGAGCAGAATGTCGTTAATGAAGCGAATCACTTCTGCCAGCCAGGATTTACGACCATATTCAGCCAGATAAATCCCCGCCATAATGCCCAGCGGCGTACCGAATACCGTGGCCCACAAAATTAACAGCCCGCTACCCGCCAGGGCGTTCGCCAGACCACCGCCTTCCGTATTGGGCGGCGGCGTCATTTCAGTGAACAGCGCCAGCGACATACCGTCGATACCGCGGGTGATGGTGGACATTAAAATCCAGATCAGCCAGAACAGACCGAAGGCCATCGTCGCCATCGAGAGCGTCAGCGCAATACGGTTTTTGAGGCGGCGACGCGCCTGCATTTTGCGGCGGGATTCCGCCAGCGCCGCAGTGGTTTGCATTTCAACCATAGCCATTAGCGTGCCCCCTCATTCTTAGCCAGGCGCATAATCATAAACTTCGATGCGGCGAGGACGATGAAGGTAATCACAAACAGGATCAGGCCCAGTTCCATCAGTGCAGCAACGTGCAGACCGGATTCCGCTTCAGCAAATTCGTTCGCCAGCGCAGAGGTGATACTGTTGCCCGGCATGTACAGCGAGGCGCTGTCGAGCTGGTAGGTGTTACCGATGATAAAGGTCACCGCCATGGTTTCACCGAGCGCGCGCCCCAGCCCCAGCATGATGCCGCCGATAACCCCATTTTTGGTGAACGGAAGAACGATACGCCAGATAACTTCCCAGGTGGTGCAGCCAATACCGTAGGCCGACTCTTTCATCATCACCGGGGTTTGTTCGAATACATCGCGCATTACCGCCGCAATGTACGGAATGATCATGATGGCGAGGATCACGCCTGCCGCGAGGATACCGATACCAAAGGCCGGGCCAGAGAACAGCGCGCCAACAATCGGAATATTCGACATGATATTGCCGACCGGCTCCTGGAAGTAAACGGCGAACAGCGGCGCAAAGATAAACAGGCCCCACATGCCGTAAACGATACTTGGAATGGCAGCCAGCAGCTCAATGGCGATACCCAGCGGGCGTTTCAGCCAGCCAGGCGCAAGCTCGGTCAGGAACAGGGCGATACCGAAACTCACCGGGACGGCGATCAGCAGCGCGATAAACGAGGTCACCAGCGTACCGTAGATCGGCACCAGCGCCCCGTAGATATCGTTCGGCGCATCCCACTCTTTGGTCCACAGGAAAGCCAGACCAAATTTCTGAATGCTCGGCCAGGAGGAGATGATCAGAGAGACAATAATGCCACCCAACATCAATAGCACAATCAGCGCCGCCAGTTTTACCAGCACGCTGAAAATTATGTCGCCCTTTTTACCCGGTGGGTTAAAAGCAGGCTTGGTTGCAGCCATAAGTTACTCTTCAGTTAAACGCGTTTACAAAGTCATTTTGTAATGCCGGATGCGGCGTAAAACACCGTACCCGGCCTGGAGTTTTATTAGTACAGCGGCTTGCCGCTACTGTCTTTAATATTGGTCTTCCACGCAGCGCGAACCTGTTCAACTACGCTATCCGGCAGGCTGGCATAATCCAGGTCGTTCGCCTGTTTAGCCCCGGTTTTGTATGCCCAGTCGAAGAACTTCAGCACTTCGGTGCCTTGTTCTGGTTTCTTCTGATCTTTATGGATCAGAATGAACGTGGTAGAGGTAATAGGCCATGCATCTTCGCCTTTCTGGTTGGTCAGATCCTGAGCGAATGTTTTGCTCCAGTCTGCGCCTTTTGCAGCGTTAGCGAAGTTTTCTTCGGTCGGCAAAACAGGTTTACCATCAGCGGAGATCAGTTTGGTGTACGCCAGGTTGTTCTGCTTCGCGTAAGCATATTCAACGTAACCAATTGCACCTGGCAGACGCTGAACGAACGCGGCGATACCGTCGTTACCTTTACCGCCCAGACCAATCGGCCATTTTACGGTAGAGCCCGTACCAACGTTGTTTTTCCACTCTTCGTTCACTTTCGCCAGGTAGCTGGTGAAGACGAAGGACGTCCCGGAGCCATCTGCGCGGCGTACTACAGCAATGTTCTGTGACGGCAGTTTTAAGCCTGGATTCAGTTTGGTGATGGCTTCATCATCCCACTTCTTGATTTTGCCGAGGTAGATGTCACCAAGGGTTTTACCATCCAGCACCAGCTCGCCAGACTTCAACCCTGGAATGTTAACCGCCAGTACCACGCCGCCAATCACGGTCGGGAACTGGAACAAACCTTCCTGAGCCAGTTTTTCGTCAGACAGCGGCGCGTCAGAGGCACCGAAATCAACGGTATTTGCGATAATCTGTTTTACGCCACCGGAAGAACCGATACCCTGGTAGTTAACTTTATTACCGGTTTCTTTCTGGTAAGTGTCAGCCCATTTGGCATACACCGGCGCAGGGAAGGTTGCACCTGCACCTGTCAGGCTTGCTTCTGCAAACACAGAGAAAGCACTCATCGATAAGGTCGCGGCGACAACAGTTGCGACGGTGGTACGCATAACTTTCATAATGTCTCCTGGGAGGATTCATAAAGCATTGTTTGTTGGCTACGAGAAGCAAAATAGGACAAACAGGTGACAGTTATATGTAAGGTTTATGACAGTTTTATGACAGAGAGAGAAAGTCTTTAGTCTGGTTTAAATAAGCGTTGATATTCAGTTAATTACAAATATTAATAACGAAGAGATGACAGAAAAATTTTCATTCTGTGACAGAGAAAAAGTAGCCGAAGATGACGGATTGTCACATGGAGTTGGCAGGATTTTTGATTAAAAACATAACAGGAAGAAAAATGCCCCGCTTACGCAGGGCATCCATTTATTACTCAACCGTAACCGATTTCGCCAGGTTACGCGGCTGGTCAACGTCGGTGCCTTTGATCAGCGCAACGTGGTAAGCCAGTAGTTGCAGCGGAACAGTGTAGAAGATCGGTGCAATCACCTCTTCCACATGCGGCATCTCGATGATGTGCATGTTATCGCTACTTACAAAACCCGCATCCTGATCGGCGAAGACATACAACTGACCGCCACGCGCGCGAACTTCTTCAATGTTGGATTTCAGTTTTTCCAGCAATTCGTTGTTCGGTGCAACGACGATAACCGGCATATCGGCATCAATCAGCGCCAGCGGACCGTGTTTCAGTTCGCCTGCAGCGTAGGCTTCAGCGTGAATGTAAGAGATCTCTTTCAGCTTCAATGCACCTTCCAGCGCGATTGGGTACTGATCGCCACGTCCCAGGAACAGCGCGTGATGTTTGTCAGAGAAATCTTCTGCCAGCGCTTCAATGCGTTTGTCCTGAGACAGCATCTGCTCAATACGGCTCGGCAGCGCCTGCAGACCATGCACGATGTCATGTTCAATGGAGGCATCCAGACCTTTCAGGCGAGACAGTTTCGCCACCAGCATCAACAGCACAGTTAACTGGGTGGTGAATGCTTTGGTGGAGGCCACGCCAATTTCCGTACCGGCGTTGGTCATCAGCGCCAGATCGGATTCGCGCACCAGAGAAGAACCCGGAACGTTACAGATTGCCAGCGAACCAAGGTAACCCAGCTCTTTCGACAGACGCAGGCCCGCCAGGGTATCCGCGGTTTCGCCAGACTGTGACAAGGTGATCATCAGGCTGTTACGGCGCACGGCAGATTTGCGATAGCGGAATTCAGAGGCGATTTCGACGTCGCACGGAATACCTGCCAGCGATTCAAACCAGTAGCGGGAAACCATACCGGAGTTATAAGAAGTACCACAGGCGAGGATCTGAATATGCTCAACCTTCGACAGCAGTTCGTCGGCGTTCGGTCCCAGCTCGCTTAAATCAACCTGACCGTGGCTGATGCGCCCGGTAAGGGTGTTTTTGATCGCGTTTGGCTGTTCATAGATCTCTTTCTGCATGTAGTGACGGTAAATACCTTTATCGCCCGCGTCATATTGCAGATTGGATTCGATATCCTGACGTTTTACTTCCGCGCCAGTTTTATCGAAGATGTTTACCGAACGGCGAGTGATTTCCGCAATGTCCCCCTCTTCAAGGAAGATAAAGCGACGGGTCACCGGCAGCAGCGCCAGCTGGTCAGAAGCGATAAAGTTTTCGCCCATGCCCAGACCAATCACCAGCGGGCTACCAGAACGTGCCGCCAGCAGGGTATCCGGGTGACGGGAGTCCATGATCACTGTACCGTACGCACCACGCAGTTGCGGGATAGCACGCAGAACAGCCTCACGCAGAGTACCGCCTTGTTTCAGCTCCCAGTTCACCAGATGGGCAATCACTTCGGTGTCGGTTTCAGAAACGAAGGTATAGCCACGCGCTTTTAACTCTTCACGCAGCGGTTCATGGTTTTCGATGATGCCGTTATGCACCACCACAATGTGTTCAGAAACATGCGGATGCGCGTTAGCTTCTGAAGGTTCACCGTGGGTCGCCCAGCGAGTATGAGCAATACCGGTGCCGCCATGCAGAGGATGTTCTTCCGCTGCCTGAGCCAGCATCTGGACTTTACCGAGGCGACGCAGGCGGGTCATATGACCTTCTGCATCAACAACGGCCAGACCGGCAGAGTCATATCCGCGGTATTCAAGACGACGTAAACCTTCAAGAAGGATTTCTGCTACATCACGTTGCGCGATCGCGCCAACAATTCCACACATAGTTTTTGATTCCGATTTATATCGTTGTCGGTCAACCTGTATGCCCGTTTTTTCGGGCGCCCCGAGCCTTGTAGAGAGTGGGGTTATTTTTATAGTTACTGCTTGTGGGCGGGAGATTATGTTATCTCCTCATCCCATATGACCGGATTTCCCAGCCAGAATTACTTTTTCTTTACCGGACGACGCCAGCCTTCTTTTTGAGTCTGCGGCACACGGCTGATCGCCAGGGCGTTTTCGCCGACATTACGCGTCACAGTTGTACCCGCAGCAATGGTCGCGCCTTTGCCTACTGTTACCGGGGCCACCAGCTGAGTGTCGGAACCGACAAACACATCGTCACCGATAATGGTCTTAAATTTATTCGCACCATCGTAGTTGCAGGTAATGGTTCCCGCGCCGATGTTAACGTTATCGCCAATTTCCGCATCGCCCAGGTAAGTCAGATGACCAGCTTTCGAGCCTTTACCCAGACGCGCTTTTTTCATCTCAACGAAGTTACCGACGTGTGCACCTTCCAGCAACTCAGCACCAGGACGCAGACGGGCAAACGGGCCAATGGTACAGGCCGCTGCCAGATTCGCATCTTCCACAACGGTATACGGGCTAATTTCGCAATCATCGCCAATCACGCTGTTTTTAATCACGCAACCGGTGCCGATTTTCACGCGATGACCGAGAGTCACGTTGCCCTCGATGATAACGTTAGTATCAATTTCAACATCGCGCCCGTGAGTAAGCGTACCGCGCAGATCAAAACGCGCCGGATCGCGCAGCATAACGCCTGCTAACAGCAGTTTTTCAGCCTGTTCGGACTGGTAAACGCGCTCCAGTCGGGAGAGTTGCAGGCGGTTATTCACGCCTTCTACTTCGCTTAAACGTTGCGGATGAACGGCGACGATTTCACGCCCTTCCTGATACGCCAGCGCAATAATGTCGGTGATGTAGTATTCACCCTGAGCGTTATTGTTGGTCAGCTTCGCCAGCCAGCGTTTCATATCTGCGCCGTTGGCAATCAGAATGCCGGTGTTGATCTCCTGAATCTGACGCTGCTCGTCGGTGGCATCTTTGTGCTCAACAATGCCGGTAACTTTGCCGTTTTCACGGGTGATACGTCCATAACCGGTCGGATCATCCAGTTTTACCGTCAGCAGACCAATGCCACCCTGCGGTTTAGCATCACGCAGGCGCTGGAGTGTTTCGACAGAGATCAGCGGCACGTCGCCGTAGAGCATTAAAATGTCTTCATCATCGGCAAAGAAAGGTGCGGCCTGCTGCATCGCATGACCTGTACCCAGCTGTTCTGCCTGAAGAACCCAGTTCAGGTTGTCATCTTTCAGCGCCTGTTTAAGCAGATCGCCGCCGTGACCGTAAACCAGGTGAACGTGCGCTGCGCCTAATTCATTCGCAGCATCAATGACATGCTGAACCATCGCTTTCCCGGCAAGGGTATGCAGCACTTTCGGAAGATCGGAATACATGCGCGTGCCTTTGCCTGCGGCAAGGATCACTACGCTCATAGCATTATTCAACATACGCGTCCTGACTGTAATTTGAGAACGAATTTAAACCGCTTCACCTTGAAAAAACTACATTTTTTTCATCGTGAAATGGACAGAGGATAAATTGTTCAATAACGGATTATCCCCGCTGACGAAAGCGCCATTTTCGACCATCGTCACGCCTTTTGTCTGCAGAAAATTAAGGCAATACCTTCATTTAAGCGTCAGGTGGATGTTTTTGCTCTTATTTCGATCAATGAATAAACGGGAAAACAGGGGGTTTTATATCAGCAGGATCTATGTGAACGCTCTTCAGGACGGGGCAACGCGTAAAAAAAAGCCAGCCTGTTTCCAGACTGGCTTTTGTGCTTTTCAAGCCGGTGTTACATCGCTTTTTTGGTCAACTCGATAACGCGCAGCTGCGCGATCGCTTTGGCCAGTTCCGCAGACGCCTGAGCGTAATCTACGTCGCCGTGAGAGCTGCTAATGTGCTCTTCAGCCTTACGTTTCGCTTCCATGGCTCGCGCTTCGTCGAGATCCTGGCCGCGAATTGCGGTGTCGGCCAGAACGGTCACGTTGCCAGGCTGCACTTCAAGAATGCCGCCAGACAGATAGATAAACTCTTCGTGACCGTGCTGTTTCACGATGCGAATCATACCAGGCTTAATGGCGGTGAGCAGCGGTGCGTGGCCAGGGTAGATCCCCAGTTCACCTTCGCTACCCGTTACCTGGATTTTCTCGACCAGACCAGAGAACATTTGTTGCTCTGCGCTGACGACGTCCAGGTGGTAAGTCATTGCCATATCACCCTCCGATTAAGGCGTTAAAGTTTTTTGGCTTTTTCCACAGCTTCTTCGATGGAACCGACCATGTAGAACGCCTGCTCCGGCAGGTGATCGTATTCGCCTTCCATGATGCCTTTAAAGCCACGGATGGTGTCTTTCAGGGAGACGTATTTACCCGGAGAACCGGTGAATACTTCTGCCACGAAGAACGGCTGGGACAGGAAGCGCTGGATCTTACGAGCACGCGCTACCACCAGTTTGTCTTCTTCAGACAGTTCATCCATACCCAGGATGGCGATGATGTCTTTCAGTTCCTGATAACGTTGCAGGATGGACTGAACGCCACGCGCGGTGTCGTAGTGTTCCTGACCAACCACCAGCGGGTCCAGCTGACGGCTGGTGGAGTCCAGCGGGTCAACGGCCGGGTAGATACCCAGAGACGCGATCTGACGGCTCAGTACCACGGTTGCGTCAAGGTGCGCAAAGGTGGTTGCCGGAGACGGGTCAGTCAAGTCATCCGCAGGTACGTATACCGCCTGTACGGAGGTGATAGAACCAGTTTTGGTGGAGGTGATACGTTCCTGCAGAACGCCCATCTCTTCCGCCAGGGTCGGCTGATAACCTACCGCTGAAGGCATACGGCCCAGCAGTGCGGATACTTCCGTACCGGCCAGGGTGTAACGATAGATGTTGTCAACGAACAGCAGAACGTCACGACCTTCGTCACGGAATTTCTCAGCCATGGTCAGACCGGTCAGAGCAACGCGCAGACGGTTTCCCGGCGGCTCGTTCATCTGGCCATACACCAGGGATACTTTGTCGATAACGTTGGAGTCGGTCATTTCGTGGTAGAAGTCGTTACCCTCACGAGTACGTTCACCTACGCCCGCAAACACAGAGTAACCGGAGTGCTCGATCGCGATGTTACGAATAAGCTCCATCATGTTTACGGTTTTACCTACACCCGCACCACCGAACAGACCAACTTTACCGCCCTTAGCAAACGGACACATCAGGTCGATAACTTTGATACCGGTTTCCAGCAGTTCCTGAGAGTTTGACAGCTCTTCGTAGGAAGGTGCTGCGCGGTGAATCGCCCAACGCTCTTCTTCACCGATCTCGCCTTTCATGTCGACCGGTTCACCCAGTACGTTCATGATACGGCCCAGAGTCGCTTTACCTACCGGGACTTCGATCGGGTGTTCGAGGTCTTTTACATCCAGACCGCGACGCAGACCGTCGGAGGAACCCATTGCGATGGTACGTACGATACCGCCGCCGAGCTGCTGCTGAACTTCCAGCACCAGACGCTCATTACCATTTTGCACCTCAAGAGCATCGTACACGCGCGGTACGGCATCCTGAGGGAATTCGACGTCAACTACGGCGCCGATTACCTGGACAATCTTTCCAGTAGCCATCTTAAATCCTCTACGAAATAACCTGTTTAAACCGCGGCGGCCCCCGAGACGATCTCGGTGAGTTCCTGAGTAATGCTGGCCTGACGAGCTTTGTTGTATACCAACTGCAGCTCTTTAATCAGGCTGCCGCCATTGTCGGTCGCGGCTTTCATCGCCACCATACGGGCGGCCTGCTCGCTGGCCAGGTTTTCAACCACGCCCTGATAAACCTGAGATTCGACATAACGACGCAGCAGGGTATCCAGCAACGCCTTCGGATCGGGTTCGTACAGGTAATCCCAGGATTTATGTTTCAGATCATCATCATCTGATGCCGGTAACGGCAGCAGCTGGCTGATGGTCGGAACCTGAGACATGGTGTTAATAAATTTGTTGCTGACAATGTAAAGCTTGTCCAGACGGCCTTCGTCGTAGGCCTGCAACATCACTTTTACCGGACCGATCAGTTCGGACAGGGAAGGGTTATCCCCCATGCCGGTGACCTGGGCAACAACATTGCCGCCCACGGAGTTGAAGAACGACACGCCTTTCGAGCCGATCATTGCGAGGTCGCATTGAACGCCTTTGTCGGTCCAGGTCTTCATTTCCGCCAGCAGTTTTTTGAACAGGTTAATGTTCAAACCACCGCACAAACCACGGTCGGTCGACACCACCAGGTAGCCCACGCGTTTAACGTCGCGGTCTTCCAGGTAAGGGTGCTTATATTCCAGATTACCGTGTGCAAGGTGACCAATCACTTTGCGCATGGTTTCTGCATAAGGACGGCTGGCCGCCATGCGATCCTGCGATTTACGCATTTTGGAAGCGGCGACCATCTCCATCGCTTTAGTGATCTTTTGCGTGTTCTGGACGCTTGCGATCTTACTACGTATCTCTTTTGCGCCGGCCATGAGCTTCTCCTCAATGCCTTGCGGCCTGCCCTAAGGCAAGCCGCCAGACGTTACCAGGATTGGGTTGCTTTGAAGGAATCGAGGATGCCTTTCAGCTTGCCTTCGATTTCGTCGTTGTAGCCACCGGTCTGGTTGATCTCTTGCATCAACGGAGCGTGATCACGGTCGACGTAAGCCAGCAGAGCGGCTTCGAAGCTGCCGATTTTCGACAGTTCAACATCCGCCAGGTAACCACGTTCTGCTGCGAACAGAACCAGAGACTGTTGCGCTACGGACATCGGCGCATACTGTTTCTGTTTCAGCAGTTCGGTCACTTTCTGACCGTGGTCAAGCTGCTTACGTGTTGCATCGTCAAGGTCGGATGCAAACTGAGAGAACGCTGCCAGTTCACGATACTGTGCCAGAGCGGTACGGATACCACCGGACAGTTTTTTCATGATCTTGGTCTGTGCTGCACCACCAACACGGGATACGGAAATACCCGGGTTAACCGCAGGACGAATACCGGCGTTGAACAGGTTGGTTTCCAGGAAGATCTGACCATCGGTAATGGAGATTACGTTGGTTGGAACGAACGCAGAAACGTCACCCGCCTGAGTTTCGATAATCGGCAGCGCAGTCAGAGAACCGGTTTTCCCTTTCACTTCACCTTTGGTGAAGGCTTCAACGTATTCGGCGTTAACACGCGCAGCACGCTCCAGCAGACGAGAGTGGAGGTAGAATACGTCGCCCGGGAATGCTTCACGTCCTGGCGGACGACGGAGCAGCAGGGAGATCTGACGGTAAGCAACAGCCTGTTTAGACAGGTCATCGTAAATGATCAGCGCATCTTCACCGCGGTCACGGAAGTATTCGCCCATTGCGCAACCAGCGTACGGTGCCAGGTATTGCAGTGCAGCGGATTCAGACGCGGTTGCTACCACAACGATGGTGTTAGCCAGTGCGCCGTGCTCTTCCAGTTTACGTACCACGTTAGAAATGGTGGACGCTTTCTGGCCGATAGCGACATAGATACATTTGATACCGGAATCGCGCTGATTGATGATGGCATCGATAGCCAGTGCGGTTTTACCGGTCTGACGGTCACCGATGATCAATTCACGCTGACCACGACCGATTGGGATCATGGAGTCAACGGCTTTATAACCGGTCTGTACCGGCTGATCTACGGACTGACGTTCGATAACGCCCGGAGCGATTGCTTCTACAGCAGAGAAGCCGTCGTGATCCAGCGGACCTTTACCGTCGATTGGTGCACCCAGAGTGTTAACCACACGGCCCAGCAGGCCACGGCCAACCGGAACTTCCAGGATACGGCCAGTACACTTAACTTTCATGCCTTCGGCAAGGTCAGCGTACGGACCCATAACAACCGCACCTACAGAGTCGCGCTCGAGGTTCAGTGCGATAGCGTAACGGTTACCCGGCAGGGAGATCATTTCACCCTGCATACAATCGGCCAGGCCGTGAATGCGGATAACACCGTCACTTACAGAAACAATAGTACCTTCGTTGTGAGCTTCACTCACAACATTGAACTGAGCAATGCGCTGCTTGATCAGTTCGCTGATTTCGGTGGAATTCAGTTGCATGCTCCAGTCCCCTTAAGACTGCAAGACGTCTGCAAGGCGCTCAAGACGACCGCGTACGCTGCCATCAATGACCATATCACCCGCTCGGATGATAACGCCTGCCATTACAGACTTATCGATTTTGCAATTCAGCTTAACTTTGCGTGACAGACGTTTTTCCATCGCAGCAGAAATTTTCGCGAGCTGTTGTTCACTCAGTGCGGCAGCGGAAATGACGTCTACCTCAGCGGTAGCCTCACTCACGGCACGCAGGTGAATAAACTGCTCCAGAACATCCGGGAGCGCGTTAAGACGACCATTTTCAGCCATTACCCGAATCAGGTTCTGACCGTTTTCGTCCAGTTGCTCACCACAAACTGCGATAAACGACTCGGCGAGCGTTTCTGGCGCAAGCGCGCCAGAGAGAAGCTCTGCCATTTGTTCGTTTTTGGTTACCTCGGCGGCAAACGCCAGCATGTCCTGCCAGCGTTCTACACTTTGGTGTTCGACGGCAAAGTCAAAAGCTGCTTTGGCGTAGGGGCGAGCTACCGTAATAAATTCAGACATCAGCCCCTCCCTCCTTACAGTTCAGCGACAAGTTTATCCACGATGTCGCTGTTAGCAGCTTCATCCACGGAACGTTCGATGATCTTCTCGGCGCCAGCAACAGCCAGGATAGCAACTTGCTTACGCAGCTCTTCACGGGCACGTTTACGCTCGGCTTCAATTTCCGCCTGCGCCTGGGCCACGATTTTAGTACGTTCCTGTTCTGCCTCAGCTTTCGCTTCGTCCAGAATCTGCGAGCGGCGTTTGTTAGCCTGCTCGATGATTACCTGGGCTTCCGCTTTCGCTTTTTTCAGCTGGTCGGTCGCGCTGGCCTTTGCAAGGTCAAGGTCCTTATGTGCTCGTTCTGCGGAAGCAAGACCGTCAGCAATTTCTTTTTGACGTTTTTCGATGGCTGCCATTAATGGCGGCCATACGTACTTCATGCAGAACAGAACGAACAGGACAAACGCGATGGCCTGGCCGAGGATTGTTGCGTTAAGATTCACAGCACAATGCCTCTATTTAGTTAACGTTCTGATATTGCTCTTTAAATAAAAGCAACGCTTACTACGCGACAGCGAACATCACGTACAGACCCAGACCTACAGCGATCATCGGGATAGCATCCACCAGACCCATAACGATAAAGAACTGAGTACGCAGCAGAGGAATCAGATCAGGTTGACGCGCTGCGCCTTCCAGGAATTTACCCCCGAGGATGCCGATACCGATCGCAGCACCGATTGCCGCCAGACCCATCATCACAGCGGCAGCCATGTACAGCAGATCCATATTCAGGTTTTCCATGACAGTCTCCAGTTTGTTTCAGTTAAAACGTAGTAGTGTTGGTAAATTAATGTTCTTCAGACGCCATCGACAGATAGACGATCGTCAGAACCATGAAGATGAAGGCTTGCAGCGTAATGATCAGGATGTGGAAAATGGCCCACGGCACATTCAGAATCCACTGTGACCACCACGGCAACAGACCAGCAATCAGAATGAAAATCAGCTCACCGGCATACATGTTACCGAACAGTCGCAAACCGAGTGAAACTGGTTTGGACAGCAGGCTTACCCCTTCAAGGATTAAGTTGACAGGAATGAACGCCCAGTGATTGAACGGCTGCAGCGTCAACTCTTTCGTGAAGCCGCCGATGCCTTTCATTTTGATGCTGTAGAACAGAATCAGGATAAATACACCCAGTGCCATAGACAGCGTTACGTTCACGTCCGCAGACGGAACCACACGCAGTGCAGGCAGACCCAGTACATGTTCAGCAATGTACGGCAGCAGGTCGATAGGCAGTAAATCCATCAGGTTCATCAGGAATACCCAGACGAAGATCGTCAGGGCCAGCGGAGCAATCAGCTTGCTTTTGCCATGGTACATGTCTTTCACGCTACCATTAACAAAGCCGATCACCAGCTCAATCGCGGTCTGAAACTTACCTGGCACACCGCTGGTCGCCTTTTTGGCTACGCTACGGAATAAAACCAGGAACAACAGACCCAGCACCACCGAGAAGAACATGGAGTCAATATTGATTGTCCAGAAGGTGGCTGGGGGGTTATGTGGATCCACCAGCGAGAATGTACGCAGGTCCAGCTGAAGGTTGTTCAGGTGGTGTCCTATGTAATCCTGCGGCGTCATATTTTCTGAAGCCATGATGCCTTTTACCCTTTGTTGTTAATTACAGCCGGTGCCAGTATCTGAACCACCAGCACCAAAACCCACGTAACGATCAGCGGCAAGAATACCGCCTTTAAAACCGCCAACGCCACCACCAGTAACACCAACATCGCCAGAACTTTGAAAGCTTCGCCAAATGCGAATGTCCAGGCCACCCGGCCTTTCGCTGGTGTATGCGCCTGGTGACGCCAGGCAAATATCATAAACAAAACGTTAGGCAGAAAGACTGCCAGGCCCCCGCTTATTGCAGAGACGCCCCAGAAGGGGTCTTTGAGGCTGAACAGCAATCCACTTGCTATCACCACCAGTAACTGAACGAGCAGAAGCTTCCGAGCAACGTTTCGACTCACGAGCGACACAGACATCACGTTTTTCACTCCTGCTCCCTTCGAGGTATGCCGCGTGTCGTATAAAACTTTCTTTAAGGCTTAGAGTCAAGCATCAAAAAGCGGTCAAATTATACGGTGCGCCCCCGTGATTTCAAACAATAAGTAGCCAAAAGGTGAATAAATGTTTAAATATTTTTCCAGTGCATACAATTGCGACTTTTCTGCAAACCCTGTTCGATCATGAAAAACTGTAAATAACGCGTAAACACTGGTGATAAAGCGTGCTTCAGATCACATATTGAGCATGTTCGCGCACAGCATATTTATTTACTTGGCAAATGATGCCTTTGCAAGTTTATGATATTTCAGTCTAAAAACAGATACTGTTTTAATAAATGACATTTACACAACGAAAACCACCCATTGACATTTTTAATAATGTTTTAACAGCCAATGATGATTCTTAGCGCCGATTTTTAGCAGACTGATATTTTCACTTATGACTTATTTTCTGCTTACCAAAAAAAGCCACGTTACTTTGTTGATGCAAAAGAGTGAACGTGGCGTTAAATGTAACCAGTTATATCAGTAGAAAACCTGGTTGTTGTTAACAGTCTAACCGGTCAATTTTTTATGATTTTTTTGATAAAAATTTAATTTTATTTGCTTTAATCACCACCAGATGACGTTCGCCATCCAGGGCCGGAACGTGAAGTTTAACCACTGATTCGACCTGATATTCTTCGGGCAACAAAGCGATTTCATCTTCCGGCATTTGGCCTTTCAGCGCGTAGAAACGACCTTGCTCACCAGGAAGATGGTGGCACCAGCTCACCATATCGTTCAGAGAGGCAAAAGCGCGGCTAATTACGCCATCAAATGGCGGCTCAGAAGGAAACTCTTCTACCCTGCTCTGTACTGGCTCAATATTCTCCAGTTTAAGCTCATGTTGCACCTGACGAAGGAAACGCACGCGTTTACCAAGGCTATCCAACAACGTGAAGTGGGCTTCAGGACGCACGATAGAGAGTGGAATGCCAGGCAGTCCTGGTCCGGTGCCGACATCGATAAACCGTTCACCTTGCAGATACGGTGCCACCACAATGCTATCGAGAATATGGCGTACCAGCATCTCATTAGGATCGCGGACCGAAGTCAGGTTGTACGCTTTATTCCATTTATGCAGCATATTCACGTAGGCAATTAGCTGGTTTTTCTGGTGATCGGTAAGCGAAATTCCTGCGTCTTTCAGCAGAGAGGTGAGTTTGTTGAGCACGGTGATTACCTGTTCTTGATGCGTTGCCCGGTAAGCGGGTGCTTACCAGGCATTTTTAATGCGTTATGCGCTACGACGCAGCATACCCTGTTTTTTCAGCCACACCAGCAGAATGGAGATGGCCGCAGGCGTGACGCCAGAAATACGCGAAGCCTGGCCGATAGAGGCCGGTTTGTGATCGTTAAGTTTGGCGATCACTTCGTTAGAAAGACCGGATACCTGGCGGTAATCCAGCGTCGCTGGTAGCAGGGTGTTCTCGTTACGCAGCTGCTTTTCGATCTCATCTTGCTGGCGCGCGATATAACCTTCGTATTTAACCTGAATCTCAACCTGTTCCGCCGCCTGTTCGTCTGTCAACGCAGGGGCAAACGGCGTCAGCGTGGTTAATTTTTCATAAGTCATTTCCGGACGACGCAGCAGATCTTCACCACTGGCTTCACGGGAAAGTGGCGCAGTCAGGTGAGCATTCACTTCGGCTGCAGCTTCCGCCGACGGGGTTACCCAGGTCGATTTCAGACGCTGACGCTCACGCTCGATATTCTCAAGTTTCTCGTTAAAGCGCGCCCAACGTTCGTCATCCACCAGGCCCAGTTCACGACCGATTTCAGTCAAACGCAGATCCGCATTATCTTCGCGCAGCATCAGACGATATTCTGCGCGCGAAGTAAACATACGATACGGTTCTTTGGTTCCTAAAGTGCACAGGTCATCAACCAGTACGCCGAGATACGCCTGAGAACGCGCCGGAGCCCAACCTTCTTTGTCAGCAGACAGACGGGCAGCGTTAAGACCAGCCAGCAAACCTTGCGCAGCGGCTTCTTCGTAACCGGTAGTGCCGTTAATCTGACCAGCAAAGAACAGCCCCTGGATAAACTTGCTCTCCAGCGTCGGTTTCAGGTCGCGTGGATCGAAGAAGTCATACTCAATGGCATAACCCGGACGTACGATCTTCGCGTTTTCCATCCCCTGCATGGAGCGGACGATTTGCATCTGCACATCGAACGGCAGGCTGGTGGAGATACCGTTCGGATAAATTTCGTTTGAGGTCAGCCCTTCCGGTTCAAGGAAGATCTGATGCTGATTTCTGTCGGCGAAGCGCATGACTTTGTCTTCGATCGACGGGCAGTAGCGTGGGCCGACACCTTCGATCACCCCTGCATACATTGGACTACGATCGAGGTTACTGCGGATCACATCATGGGTTTTCTCGTTGGTATGGGTGATATAACACGGCACCTGCTGTGGATGCTGGGACGCATTGCCCATAAACGAGAATACCGGCATTGGGTTATCGCCATGCTGTTGCGCCAGCACGCTGAAGTCGATAGTACGCGCATCAATACGCGGCGGTGTCCCGGTTTTCAGACGACCAACGCGCAGCGGCAGTTCACGCAAACGGCGAGAGAGCGGAATGGACGGCGGATCACCAGCACGGCCACCGCTGTAGTTATCCAGACCGATATGAATTTTACCGTCGAGGAACGTCCCAACGGTGAGCACGACGGCTTTGGCACGGAACTTCAGTCCCATTTGGGTAACAGCACCGACCACGCGATCGTTTTCGACAATAAGATCTTCAACCGCCTGCTGGAAGATCATCAGGTTCGGTTGGTTCTCCAGCGCCGTACGTACCGCCTGCCGGTAGAGCACACGATCCGCCTGAGCACGGGTAGCGCGAACCGCTGGCCCCTTGCTTGCGTTTAGTATCCTAAACTGGATACCCGCCTGATCGATCGCTTTCGCCATCAGACCGCCGAGTGCATCCACTTCTTTTACCAGATGTCCCTTCCCAATACCGCCGATCGCCGGGTTGCAGCTCATCTGCCCCAGAGTGTCGATATTGTGTGTCAAAAGCAGAGTCTGTTGACCCATACGCGCCGCGGCCATCGCGGCCTCGGTGCCTGCATGACCCCCGCCAATGATGATGACGTCAAAAGGATCCGGATAAAACATGGTGATTGCCTCGCATAACGCGGTATGAAAATGGATTGAAGCCCGGGCCGTGGATTCTACTCAACTTTGTCGGCTTGAGAAAGACCTGGGATCCTGGGTATTAAAAAGAAGATCTATTTATTTAGAGATCTGTTCTATTGTGATCTCTTATTAGGATCGCACTACCCTGTGGATAACAAGGATCCGGCTTTTAAGATCAACAACCTGGAAAGGATCATTAACTGTGAATGATCGGTGATCCTGGACCGTATAAGCTGGGATCAGAATGAGGGGTTATACACAACTCAAAAACTGAACAACGGTTGTTCTTTGGATAACTACCGGTTGATCCAAGCTTCCTGACAGAGTTATCCACAGTAGATCGCACGATCTGTATACTTATTTGAGTAAATTAATCCACGATCCTAGCCATTCTTCCGCCGGATCTTCCGGAATGTCGTGATCAAGAATGTTGATCTTCAGTGTTTCGCCTGTCTGTTTTGCACCGGAATTTTTGAGTTCTGCCTCGAGTTTATCGATAGCCCCACAAAAGGTGTCATATTCACGACTACCAATACCGATTGCGCCAAAGCAGACCGCAGAAAGATCGGGCTTCTGTTCCTGCAATGCTTCATAGAAAGGAGAAAGGTTGTCCGGAATATCTCCGGCACCGTGGGTTGAGCTGATAACCAGCCAGATCCCGGAGGCAGATAAATCTTCCAACAGCGGACCGTGCAGCGTTTCGGTGGTAAAACCCGCCTCTTCCAGCTTTTCTGCCAGGTGTTCTGCTACATATTCGGCACCGCCGAGGGTGCTGCCGCTGATAAGAGTGATATCTGCCATAAACCGCCACCTTTATTAAGAGTGGCGTATTGTACGCTGTGAACGCGTTGGGATCTACCTGTGGAAAAGTATGGGATTAAAAAAGCCGATCAGGGCTTGATGGTACGCATGATCGGGTTCTGCAGGACGATCAGTGTCTCGGTGGACTGAATTTCATCAATTGTTTGGATCTTGTTGATAAGTACATGCTGGAGAGCATCGATCGAACGGCACATCACTTTGATAAAGATGCTGTAGTGGCCAGTTGTGTAATAGGCTTCAGTGACTTCATCGAGGCTTTCCAGCTTTGCCAGCGCGGAAGGATAGTCTTTGGCGCTCTTTAATATAATGCCGATAAAGCAGCCTACGTCATAACCGAGCTGCTTCGGGCTGACATCAATACGCGCCCCGGTAATGATCCCCGCCTGCTTCATTTTCTCTACTCGAACGTGAATTGTCCCCGGACTGACGCCAAATTGTTTCGCCAGTTCGGCGTAAGCGGTGCGCGCATTGCCCATTAATGCTTCCAGGATGCCACGGTCCAGATTGTCGATCAGATAATTTTCCATAGGATTTTCTTATGAGGATTGATGATTCATTCTATTTTAGCCCTATTTTTTAATGAATTAAAAGTGCATGAGGCTTTTTATTGAATGATTATTGCATGTGTGTCGGTTTTTGTTGCTTAATCATAAGCAACAGGACGCAGGAGTATAAAAAATGAAAACCGCTTACATTGCCAAACAACGTCAAATTAGCTTCGTGAAATCTCACTTTTCTCGTCAACTGGAAGAACGTCTGGGGCTGATCGAAGTCCAGGCACCGATTCTTAGCCGTGTGGGGGATGGCACGCAGGATAACTTGTCGGGCTGTGAAAAAGCGGTGCAGGTAAAAGTAAAAGCTCTGCCTGATGCCCAGTTCGAAGTGGTTCATTCACTGGCGAAGTGGAAACGTCAGACCTTAGGGCAACACGACTTCAGCGCGGGCGAAGGGCTGTACACGCACATGAAAGCCCTTCGCCCCGATGAAGACCGTCTTTCTCCGTTGCACTCGGTCTATGTAGACCAGTGGGACTGGGAACGCGTAATGGGCGACGGCGAGCGTCAATTCTCGACTCTGAAAAGCACGGTAGAGGCGATCTGGGCGGGAATTAAAGCAACCGAAGCTGCGGTTAGCGAAGAGTTTGGCCTGGCACCGTTCCTGCCGGATCAGATCCACTTCGTACACAGCCAGGAGTTACTGTCTCGTTATCCGGATCTTGATGCCAAAGGGCGTGAGCGGGCGATAGCGAAAGATCTTGGTGCGGTATTCCTTGTCGGGATTGGCGGCAAGCTGAGCGATGGTCATCGCCACGACGTGCGCGCACCGGATTATGATGACTGGAGCACCCCGTCAGAGCTGGGCCATGCGGGTCTGAACGGCGATATTCTGGTATGGAACCCGGTACTGGAAGATGCGTTTGAGCTTTCTTCCATGGGGATCCGCGTGGATGCCGATACGTTGAAGCATCAGCTGGCGCTGACCGGTGATGAAGATCGTCTGCAGCTGGAGTGGCATCAGGCGCTACTGCGCGGTGAAATGCCGCAGACCATCGGCGGCGGTATCGGGCAGTCTCGTTTGACCATGCTGCTGCTGCAACTGCCACATATCGGCCAGGTTCAGTGTGGTGTATGGCCGGCAGCTGTTCGCGAGAGCGTCCCTTCTCTGCTGTAATTGTTTATCGCCGCCAGCGTCTGAGCAGGCGGCTTCGCATCCCGGTATCAAAGCGCCAGATATGATCGAAAATGCGCATGATGCCGGGTTTGCCATGTGCCGACATCGCCACGGCATGAAAGCGATGCTGATGTACCCGCTGCAACTCTTTCACTTTGCTCGTCACGTCGTCAGGCAACCGCTGGGCGATAAAATCAGAAATCACCACCGCATCGGCGTCAAACCACTCCCGACTTTGCAAGCGTTCCATAATGGCGCGAAAACAACTGGCAAGATCGGTGCCGCCACGAAACTGCTGACTTAAAAAGCGGATCGCTTGCTCGATGCCTTGTGGGCCTGAAAGCTCATAACGGACGATCTCGGTGGAAAATAACATAATATAGCAGCGCCGGTTTTCAGCGAGAGCAATGCGCATCAAGGCCAGGCAGAACGCTTTCGCACACTGTTCATTAAAGCCGCCCATTGAGCCGGAAGTATCCACACAGACAATAAACGGTCCGCGCGGCTGTTCGTCGTAATCTTTATGTACCACCGGACGTTCGATCACTTTTTCTCGCCACGACTCACCGTGCAGGCGATAGGTGAGCAACTGTTTTTCCACCAGCCGACGGTAAAACTCATACTCCAGTTCTGTTATCCCTAGTGTCGCCAGTTCTGGCGGCAGGAGACGTAAAATATCATCGCTTTGTTGCAGACCATCAACCTGCTCAGGAACTGTCGCCGGTTCGCGCACCATGGTGCGGAAGGTTTCCATCTGCGCATCGTTGCGCGGTATTGATTTGGCTTCCCGGGAACGCCCCAGCTGTTCTGCCAGGCGTTTCAGTTCCGGCTGTTCGTTAAGAAATTCACCGTATTTCACAATCAACTGATAGTCGCCACGTTTAAGCTGACCGGCGCTCATATCCCACAGACGACCAGCTGCGGTATTGTTATCTGCGAGAATCGGTTCAAGTTGTCCGCTCAGCGTCATGCGTTCCTGAACTTCACTCAACAGTTGTTCGCGTTCTTCTTCTAATAGCTGTTGATTTAACGTCGTTGCTTGCACGATCAGACTTAAACGCCAACGCTGGAGAAAAAGCGTGTGTAACGCTGAAGTGATCGTGCTGTTAGCATCAACCAACTGTCGGGCTTGTTCTGCCCATGGGGAATTCAGACGATGCAGTAAGTCCAGGATCTGTGGTAGTTGCACAATAAACTGCGGCGTGGAGAGGAGCTGGCTTTGCTGATAGCACATCACCTCTTCGGTGAGTTCCGGCGGGACTCGGGCATCTTTCAGCCGACTGCGCAGCGCCTCACGCCAGCGGGGAACATCATCAGTGATTGCCGCCTTCAGTCGTGGGAATTTTTCAAAGAAGACTGCCAGCTGCGGTGAGGCCAGCAGCGCGATGATCATCTCTTCGATCAATCCCTCTTCGCTGACGGCCAGCATCACATTAAGCGTATCCAGCGTTAGCATTGTTGTGCCTGGCGAATCTGTGCGCCGACATCCTGTAGGCTGGCTTCAATGCGACCTAACCAGTCGCCAGGGATAAACAGACATTTTTGCTGTTCGCTGAATAAAGCGTGTTGCTTACGCCAGTCGCTTTCAAGCTCTTCCAGTTGTTGTTTTATTTCACCTGGCAGACCTTCAGCCGATGAACCGGGAAGTGCCAGCGTACTGCCTTGTAAACTTACATCGCGTACAACAAGATGTTGGGCGCTATCCACTTCCAGATTCAATTTCTGGGCAAAGCCGATACCGTTCAGTTTGCCGCGAATTTCACCACCTTTACTCAGCCACTGTTCCAGCGCGTTACGCTCAAAGGAGATATGAACCACTTCCATATCATGCAATTTTAACGGTTTTTGCAGCAGCAGAGTCAGAGTGGAAGCAGTAACGTTAACAGGAAGTTGATACTGCTGACGACGGCTGAAAATGCCGCCCAGACGAATTACCGTTAAGGCTGTTTTATCGCTTTGTTGCTGCTGGAGTTGCAGGTGACGTTGCACAATCGCGCCCAGGCGGGTCAACATCCCTTGCTGTTGCCAGGCATGACCGGTCATCAATACATCAATTTGTTGTTGTATCAAATTCAGGCTTTGCGCGTCATACCACAGGCAATCTTTCAGCAAAATGAGATCTACCGGGGCAACGGCACTGCGACCGCTAAAAAAGGCGCTGGCCTGCAATAAGCGGATCGCTTTTTTCCAGCGACGATCCGAGACATAAGGCGCATCCGGTAATTTATCCAGTTGCTGGCGCAGCATAAAAATCAGCTCAAATACATGATCGGGCAGCGTAATTTCACCAATCTCTTTCTGCCAGCGTTCATATTCTTCATCTGTGACCTGCAAGGAGGCAGGAACCGGATTGTCGTTTTCATCCTGTTGACTGGTCAGCATGGAGCGGAAATTCGCTTTATCCTGCACTTTATCTAACCACAGACGAATCAGCATGCGGTCATATAACGCTTCCAGACTGCTGTCTGCTTCCGGCAGCTCGTTGGAGGCCGCCACCAGCAGGCGCATCGGGATTTTTTCTACGTGTGCACCGTTACGGAACTGGCGCTCGTTAATGGCGGTGAGCAGGGTATTAAGAATTGCCGGACCCGCTTTCCAGATCTCATCCAGAAAGACGATTTCTGCTTCCGGCAGGTAACCGCTGGTTAAACGTTCATAGCGCCCTTCATCTTTTAGCGCCTGAATAGAAAGGGGACCAAAAACCTCTTCCGGCGTGGAGAAGCGAGTCATCAGATATTCAAACGCGCGGGCATTCTGAAAGGCGAATTTTAAGCGCCGGGCGATCAAACTTTTGGCAATACCTGGCGGGCCAAGGAGGAACACACTTTCACCACTTAATGCCGCTAATAAACACAAGCGGATGGCGTGGCTACGTTCATAAAGCCCCTTTTCCAACGAACTGCTCAGGCGGGAAATTCTTTCCGCTAATAAATGAGGGTGAGCCATAATGAAGTGGCGTCCTTTCGTCAAAAGTTCTGCGTAAATTGCGAGTATAGACGTTTCTTGCTGGTGGCTAAAATAGTCTCAAAGGGGGG
The DNA here is from genome assembly GCF_046487395.1 of Escherichia sp. WS1450. Lineage (NCBI taxonomy): Bacteria > Pseudomonadati > Pseudomonadota > Gammaproteobacteria > Enterobacterales > Enterobacteriaceae > Escherichia > Escherichia sp. WS1450. The sequence continues at coordinate 10,569 of NZ_JBJQJO010000013.1, read as the reverse complement.
GTATTTTTCTTTGAGCCAGGTTAATGTGGCCGCATTTAGGAGTACGATTTTGCCGTTAATCGTGCATACTGTGCGCTTTTTTGTGGGCCAAGGGACTAAGCACACATTTCATATTTCAACGAAAGACTAGTCTATGAGCACTGATAATAAGCAATCATTGCCCGCGATTACCCTCGCGGCGATTGGAGTTGTCTACGGCGATATTGGTACCAGCCCGTTATATACACTTCGTGAATGTTTGTCCGGCCAGTTTGGTTTTGGCGTTGAACGCGATGCCGTGTTTGGCTTTTTATCGCTGATCTTCTGGCTGCTAATCTTTGTGGTTTCCATTAAATATCTCACCTTCGTGATGCGGGCAGATAACGCCGGTGAAGGGGGGATCCTGACGTTGATGTCGCTTGCCGGGCGTAATACGTCGGCGCGAACCACATCAATGCTGGTGATTATGGGGCTAATCGGCGGCAGCTTTTTCTATGGTGAAGTCGTCATAACACCCGCTATTTCGGTGATGTCAGCCATTGAAGGTCTGGAAATCGTCGCCCCGCAGCTGGATACCTGGATAGTTCCCCTCTCAATTATCGTTCTCACTTTATTATTTATGATTCAAAAACATGGCACGGCTATGGTCGGTAAGCTGTTTGCGCCGATCATGCTGACCTGGTTTTTGATTCTGGCAGGACTGGGGTTACGTAGCATTATTGCTAACCCGGAAGTGCTGCATGCGCTGAATCCGATGTGGGCGGTGCATTTCTTCCTTGAATACAAAACGGTTTCTTTTATTGCATTAGGGGCAGTGGTGCTGTCGATTACGGGGGTCGAGGCTCTGTATGCTGATATGGGGCACTTTGGTAAGTTCCCTATTCGCCTGGCGTGGTTCACCGTCGTATTACCTTCCTTAACTCTTAATTACTTCGGTCAGGGCGCTCTGTTGTTAAAGAACCCGGAAGCAATTAAGAACCCGTTCTTCCTGTTGGCACCGGACTGGGCGCTGATCCCGCTGCTGATCATCGCCGCACTGGCGACGGTAATTGCCTCGCAGGCGGTTATCTCTGGCGTCTTCTCATTGACGCGTCAGGCGGTACGTCTGGGATATTTGTCGCCGATGCGCATTATTCACACCTCCGAAATGGAGTCAGGGCAAATCTATATTCCGTTTGTGAACTGGATGCTCTATGTCGCGGTCGTGATTGTGATTGTCAGCTTTGAGCACTCCAGCAACCTGGCGGCGGCGTACGGGATTGCGGTGACCGGAACCATGGTGCTGACGTCTATTCTCTCGACTACCGTGGCACGTCAGAACTGGCACTGGAATAAGTATTTTGTTGCGCTGATCCTGATTGCTTTCCTTTGTGTCGATATTCCATTGTTCACCGCTAACCTCGATAAACTGCTCTCCGGCGGCTGGTTGCCATTGAGCCTCGGTACGGTGATGTTTATCGTGATGACCACCTGGAAGAGCGAGCGTTTCCGCTTGCTGCGGCGGATGCATGAACATGGCAACTCTCTGGAGGCGATGATTGCTTCGCTGGAGAAATCACCGCCCGTTCGCGTGCCTGGGACCGCGGTGTATATGTCACGTGCAATCAACGTCATTCCCTTTGCGCTGATGCATAACCTTAAACATAACAAGGTATTGCATGAGCGGGTGATTCTATTAACTCTGCGCACCGAAGATGCGCCATATGTCCATAACGTCCGTCGGGTACAGATTGAACAACTGTCGCCCACGTTCTGGCGCGTGGTGGCAAGTTATGGTTGGCGAGAAACGCCAAACGTGGAAGAAGTATTCCACCGCTGCGGTCTGGAAGGATTAAGTTGCCGGATGATGGAAACCTCCTTCTTTATGTCGCATGAGTCGTTGATCCTCGGCAAACGCCCGTGGTATTTGCGTCTGCGCGGTAAGCTGTACTTGCTGTTGCAACGTAATGCGCTGCGTGCGCCGGATCAATTTGAAATCCCGCCAAACAGGGTTATCGAACTGGGTACTCAGGTCGAAATCTAACGCCAGACGCCTCCTTTCTCCATAAGGGGGCGTTTTTGTTTTCATGGTTAATCACCATGTAAAACGTTTCGAGGTTGATCACATTTCCGTAACGTCACGATGGTTTTCCCAACTCAGTCAGGATTAAACTGCGGGTCAGCGAAACGTTTCGCTGATGGAGAAAAAAATGAAAAAAGGCACCGTTCTTAATTCTGATATTTCATCGGTGATCTCCCGACTGGGACATACCGATACGCTGGTGGTGTGTGATGCAGGTTTACCCATCCCCAAAAGTACAACGCGTATCGATATGGCATTAACCCAGGGTGTACCTTCTTTTATGCAGGTGCTGGGCGTCGTCACAAATGAAATGCAGGTCGAGGCAGCCATTATCGCGGAAGAGATCAAACAACATAATCCGCATCTCCACGAAACGTTGCTCACTCACCTTGAGCAGCTGCAACAACACCAGGGAAATACCATTGAAATTCGTTACACCACGCATGAACAATTCAAACAACAAACCGCAGAAAGTCAGGCGGTAATTCGCAGCGGAGAATGTTCTCCGTATGCGAATATCATTCTCTGTGCTGGCGTGACGTTCTGAGGCCGTCATGGAAGCATTACTTCAGCTTAAAGGCATCGATAAAGCCTTCCCGGGCGTAAAAGCCCTCTCGGGCGCAGCGTTAAATGTCTATCCGGGCCGCGTGATGGCGCTGGTGGGCGAAAACGGCGCGGGTAAATCCACCATGATGAAAGTGCTTACGGGTATCTATACTCGCGATGCCGGTACGCTTTTATGGCTGGGGAAAGAAACGACGTTTACCGGGCCGAAATCTTCCCAGGAAGCCGGGATTGGGATTATCCATCAGGAACTGAACCTGATCCCGCAGTTGACCATTGCCGAAAACATTTTCCTCGGTCGTGAGTTTGTTAATCGCTTTGGCAAAATTGACTGGAAAACCATGTATGCCGAAGCGGATAAATTGCTGGCTAAACTTAACCTGCGCTTTAAAAGCGACAAGTTAGTGGGCGATCTTTCCATCGGTGACCAGCAAATGGTTGAAATAGCCAAAGTGCTGAGCTTTGAGTCGAAAGTCATCATTATGGATGAACCGACCGATGCGCTGACCGATACCGAAACCGAATCCTTGTTCCGCGTCATCCGCGAGCTGAAATCGCAAGGCCGCGGTATTGTCTATATTTCCCACCGCATGAAAGAAATCTTCGAGATTTGCGATGACGTTACCGTTTTTCGTGATGGGCAATTTATTGCTGAGCGTGAAGTAGCATCACTGACCGAAGATTCGCTGATTGAGATGATGGTGGGCCGCAAGCTGGAAGATCAATATCCGCACCTGGACAAAGCGCCAGGAGATATTCGCCTGAAAGTCGATAATCTCTGCGGACCTGGCGTTAACGATGTCTCTTTTACTTTACGCAAAGGCGAAATTCTTGGCGTCTCTGGTTTGATGGGCGCAGGTCGTACCGAACTGATGAAAGTGCTCTACGGCGCACTGCCGCGCACCAGCGGTTACGTCACCCTGGATGGGCATGAAGTTGTTACCCGTTCACCGCAGGATGGCCTGGCAAACGGCATTGTGTATATCTCCGAAGACCGTAAACGTGACGGTTTAGTGCTGGGCATGTCAGTAAAAGAGAATATGTCGCTGACCGCGCTGCGCTACTTCAGCCGCGCTGGCGGCAGTTTGAAGCATGCCGATGAACAGCAGGCAGTAAGTGATTTCATTCGTCTGTTTAATGTGAAAACGCCGTCGATGGAACAGGCAATTGGTCTGCTTTCCGGTGGCAATCAGCAAAAAGTGGCGATTGCCCGTGGTCTGATGACACGCCCCAAAGTGTTGATCCTCGATGAGCCTACCCGTGGCGTAGATGTCGGCGCGAAAAAAGAGATCTATCAACTGATTAACCAGTTCAAAGCCGATGGCTTGAGCATCATTCTGGTGTCATCGGAGATGCCAGAAGTATTAGGCATGAGCGATCGCATCATCGTCATGCATGAAGGGCATCTCAGCGGGGAATTTACTCGTGAGCAGGCCACCCAGGAAGTGTTAATGGCTGCCGCTGTGGGCAAGCTTAATCGCGTGAATCAGGAGTAAAAAAATGACAACCCAGACTGTCTCTGGTCGCCGTTATTTCACGAAAGCGTGGCTGATGGAGCAGAAATCGCTTATCGCTCTGCTGGTGCTGATCGCGATTGTCTCGACGTTAAGTCCGAACTTTTTCACCATCAATAACTTATTCAATATTCTCCAGCAAACCTCGGTGAACGCCATTATGGCAGTCGGGATGACGCTGGTGATCCTGACGTCGGGCATCGACTTGTCGGTAGGTTCTCTGTTGGCGCTGACCGGCGCAGTTGCTGCATCTATCGTTGGCATTGAAGTCAATGCGCTGGTGGCTGTTGCTGCTGCTCTCGCGTTAGGTGCCGCAATTGGTGCGGTAACCGGGGTGATTGTAGCGAAAGGTCGCGTCCAGGCGTTTATCGCTACGCTGGTTATGATGCTTTTACTGCGCGGCGTGACCATGGTTTATACCAACGGTAGCCCAGTGAATACCGGCTTTACTGAGAACGCCGATCTGTTTGGCTGGTTTGGTATTGGTCGTCCGCTGGGCGTACCGACGCCAGTCTGGATCATGGGGATTGTGTTCCTCGCGGCCTGGTACATGCTGCATCACACGCGTCTGGGGCGTTACATCTACGCGCTGGGCGGCAACGAAGCGGCAACGCGCCTTTCTGGTATCAACGTCAATAAAATCAAAATCATCGTCTATTCTCTTTGTGGTCTGCTGGCATCGCTGGCCGGGATCATTGAAGTGGCGCGTCTCTCCTCCGCACAACCTACGGCGGGGACTGGCTATGAGCTGGATGCTATTGCTGCGGTGGTTCTGGGCGGTACGAGTCTGGCGGGCGGAAAAGGTCGCATTGTTGGGACGTTGATCGGCGCATTAATTCTTGGCTTCCTTAATAATGGATTGAATTTGTTAGGTGTTTCCTCCTATTACCAGATGATCGTCAAAGCGGTGGTGATTTTGCTGGCGGTGCTGGTAGACAACAAAAAGCAGTAATAACGACTACAGGACATCTTGAATATGAACATGAAAAAACTGGCTACCCTGGTTTCCGCTGTTGCGCTAAGCGCCACCGTCAGTGCGAATGCGATGGCAAAAGACACCATCGCGCTGGTGGTCTCCACGCTTAACAACCCGTTCTTTGTATCGCTGAAAGATGGCGCGCAGAAAGAGGCGGATAAACTTGGCTATAACCTGGTGGTGCTGGACTCCCAGAACAACCCGGCGAAAGAGCTGGCGAACGTGCAGGACTTAACCGTTCGCGGTACAAAAATTCTGCTGATTAACCCGACCGACTCCGACGCAGTGGGTAATGCTGTGAAGATGGCTAACCAGGCGAACATCCCGGTTATCACTCTTGACCGCCAGGCAACGAAAGGTGAAGTGGTGAGCCACATTGCTTCTGATAACGTACTGGGCGGCAAAATCGCCGGTGATTACATCGCGAAGAAAGCGGGTGAAGGTGCCAAAGTTATCGAGCTGCAAGGCATTGCCGGTACATCCGCAGCCCGTGAACGTGGCGAAGGCTTCCAGCAGGCTGTTGCTGCCCACAAGTTTAATGTTCTTGCCAGCCAGCCAGCAGATTTTGATCGCACTAAAGGTTTGAACGTAATGCAGAACCTGTTGACCGCACATCCGGATGTTCAGGCTGTATTCGCGCAGAATGATGAAATGGCGCTGGGCGCGCTGCGCGCACTGCAAACTGCCGGTAAATCGGATGTGATGGTCGTCGGATTTGACGGTACACCGGATGGCGAAAAAGCGGTGAATGATGGCAAACTAGCAGCGACTATCGCTCAGCTACCCGATCAGATTGGCGCGAAAGGCGTCGAAACCGCAGATAAAGTGCTGAAAGGCGAGAAAGTTCAGGCTAAGTATCCGGTTGATCTGAAACTGGTTGTTAAGCAGTAGTTTTAATCAGGTTGTATGACCTGATGGTGACATAAATACGTCATCGACAGATGAACGTGTAATATAAAGAAAAGCAGGGCACGCGCCACCCTAACACGGTGGCGCATTTTATGGACATCCCGAATATGCAAAACGCAGGCAGCCTCGTTGTTCTTGGCAGCATTAATGCTGACCACATTCTTAATCTTCAATCTTTTCCTACTCCAGGCGAAACCGTAACCGGTAACCACTATCAGGTTGCATTTGGCGGCAAAGGCGCGAATCAGGCTGTGGCTGCTGGGCGTAGCGGTGCGAATATCGCGTTTATTGCCTGTACGGGTGATGACAGTATTGGCGAGAGCGTTCGCCAGCAGCTCGCCACTGATAACATCGATATTACTCCGGTCAGCGTGATCAAAGGCGAATCAACAGGTGTGGCGCTGATTTTTGTTAATGGCGAAGGTGAGAATGTCATTGGTATTCATGCCGGCGCTAATGCTGCCCTTTCCCCTGCGCTGGTGGAAGCGCAACGTGAGCGTATTGCCAACACGTCAGCATTATTAATGCAGCTGGAATCACCACTCGAAAGTGTGATGGCAGCGGCGAAAATCGCCCATCAAAATAAGACTATCGTTGCGCTTAACCCGGCTCCGGCTCGCGAACTTCCTGACGAACTGCTGGCACTGGTGGACATTATTACGCCAAACGAAACGGAAGCAGAAAAGCTCACCGGTATTCGTGTTGAAAATGATGAAGATGCAGCGAAGGCAGCGCAGGTACTGCATGAAAAAGGTATCCGTACTGTACTGATTACTTTAGGAAGTCGTGGTGTATGGGCTAGCGTGAATGGTGAAGGTCAGCGCGTTCCTGGATTCCGGGTGCAGGCTGTCGATACCATTGCTGCCGGAGATACCTTTAACGGCGCGTTAATCACGGCGTTGCTGGAAGAAAAACCATTGCCAGAGGCGATTCGGTTTGCTCATGCTGCCGCTGCGATTGCCGTAACACGTAAAGGCGCACAACCTTCCGTACCGTGGCGTGAAGAGATCGACGCATTTTTAGACAGGCAGAGGTGACGCTTGGCTACAATGAAAGATGTTGCCCGCCTGGCGGGCGTTTCTACCTCAACAGTTTCTCACGTTATCAATAAAGATCGCTTCGTCAGTGAAGCGATTACCGCCAAAGTTGAAGCGGCGATTAAAGAACTCAATTACGCGCCATCAGCTCTGGCGCGTAGCCTCAAACTCAATCAAACACATACCATTGGCATGTTGATCACTGCCAGTACCAATCCTTTCTATTCTGAACTGGTGCGTGGCGTTGAACGCAGCTGCTTCGAACGCGGTTATAGTCTTGTCCTTTGCAATACCGAAGGCGATGAACAGCGGATGAATCGCAATCTGGAAACGCTGATGCAAAAACGCGTTGATGGCTTGCTGTTACTGTGCACCGAAACGCATCAGCCTTCGCGTGAAATCATGCAACGTTATCCGACAGTGCCTACCGTGATGATGGACTGGGCACCGTTCGATGGCGACAGCGATCTTATTCAGGATAACTCGTTGCTGGGCGGAGACTTAGCAACGCAATATCTGATCGATAAAGGTCATACCCGTATCGCCTGTATTACCGGCCCGCTGGATAAAACTCCGGCGCGCCTGCGGTTGGAAGGTTATCGGGCGGCGATGAAACGTGCGGGTCTCAACATTCCTGATGGCTATGAAGTCACTGGTGATTTTGAATTTAACGGCGGGTTTGACGCTATGCGCCAACTGTTATCACATCCGCTGCGTCCTCAGGCCGTCTTTACCGGAAATGACGCTATGGCTGTTGGCGTTTACCAGGCGCTATATCAGGCAGAGTTACAGGTTCCGCAGGATATCGCGGTGATTGGCTATGACGATATCGAACTGGCAAGCTTTATGACGCCACCATTAACCACTATCCATCAACCGAAAGATGAACTGGGGGAGCTGGCGATTGATGTACTCATCCATCGGATAACCCAACCGACCCTTCAGCAACAACGATTACAACTTACTCCGATTCTGATGGAACGCGGTTCGGCTTAGATTTACGCTGTCTTTTGATCAAATTATTACCATCGGTTGTTTTCAGAAGCATGAACATTGCTGCTGAAGCAATAGTAATAATGCCCATTGTGATAAACGTATAGTGGAATTGTTCGACAGTCGTTGTGCCTTCCATCCCTTCATAAACGCGAAGGACGGCCGCACTTACAGCAACGCCTAAACTGATAGACAGTTGCTGCGTGACCGCCAGAACACTGTTACCGCTGCTGGCGTTGTCATCGGTCAGATCGGCAAGTGTGATGGTATTCATCGCGGTAAATTGCGTCGACATAGCCATCCCTAATATAAACAACGGCAAGATCAGCATCCATATCGCCATTGCTGGTGATTGCAAAGAGAACTGAGCGATCATTAGCCCAATAATCACCGTGATCCCCACTAACGTATGGCGATAGCCCAGACGACGTAAGACTTGGGTAACCATCGATTTTGCAATAATGGAACCTAACGCTGTCGGTGCCATCATACAGCCGGCAATAAACGCCTGATAACCAAATCCCACCTGTAACATCAGTGGCATAAGGAACGGTACACAGCCGGTCCCCAGACGGGTTGCAATATTGCCTACGATACCGATCGAGAAAGTGCGGGTTTTAAATAAATCTAATGAAATTAATGGGTTTGGCGTGCGTCGTGCATGGAGAATATAGAGAAGCAGTAACCCGATGCTGGTGACTATCACCGTCAAGGCAATCCAGCTGGCGACAATCTTTTCCCCGAATAGCTCTATTCCGCTTGAGAAGAGAACAAGGCTAAGACCAAACAGCAAGAATCCAGTGATATCGAATCTGCGTCGTGCGGTGGTGAAATTGGGCATATGTTTGCGCGCGTAAAGAAGGCCCGCAATACCTATGGGGATATTGATTAAAAATATCCAGTGCCAGGTTGCCCAGGTGACCAGCACACCGCCAAGAACGGGGCCTAAAATTGGCCCCACCAGACCCGGCATGGCGACAAAATTCAATACAGGAAGAAGCTCATTACGAGGATAAGCGCGCAGTAAGGCCAGCCGAGCAACAGGCATCATCATTGCGCCGCCTATCCCCTGAATAACCCGGAAGACAACCAGCTGTGGTAGCGAGTTAGAAAGTGCGCAGGCCAGAGAACCCAACGTGAACAGACTCACGGCAAGGGTAAATATGCGACGCGTACCGAAGCGATCGGCTAGCCATCCGCTTACCGGAATAAGCATCGCCACCGTCAGCGTATAACTGATGATGGCTGATTGCATCGCGAGAGGAGAACGATTAAGGCTATGAGCGATTGCGGGTAAGGCGGTATTCAGAATAGTGGCATCAAGTGCCTGCATGAAGAAGGCCATCGCCGCGATCCACGGCAAACCCGCCATACTGCGCTTCTTTTTATCGCTCATTCAATGTCCTGTTATCGGGGTGTCACTTATCAGGTGAGCGTAGCAGCGCCTGACAAGCTTTAAATGCCGCGTCGCCATCGCTTTGGATAATCGCGTCAACAATCGCCTGGTGTAGATCCAGCTTTATCACTGTGTCGCTGGTAATTGACGTGAAGTAAGTGTGATAAACCGAATGGAAGAGCGAGGCGAATGAGGTCAAAAACGGATTGGCGCTCATTTCATAGATATGCTCATGCCAGGCCATATCGACTTCGATCCAGCGTTCACGGCGAAAGTTCTCTTTTAATGCCACCATTTCGGCCATTAACGTATTGAGATGCGCCTTCTGTTCCGCGGTGCCAACCATTGCTGCCAGTAGGCAAGCTTGCGGCTCCAGACAGATACGCATAACCAGAAAGTGATCGATGACCTGATGAAAGTTCTCTTCTGTCATCCACCAGGTAAGCAATTCCTGATCAAGAAAATTCCAGTTTGATTGTGGCATGACCCGGGTACCAATTCGCGGTCGCGGTAAAACCATCCCTTTTGCCGTTAACGTTTTGACCGCTTCGCGTACCGCTGTACGACTCACTCCAAATTGCTCGCCCAGCTCAATCTCACCAGGCAAAATGGTGCCGGGTTCATATTCACCTTTTAAGATGCGTTGCGCCAGCTTCTCAGCCAGAACATACGAAAGGTTTTTCTGTGCAGCTAACTGTTGTGCGCTTAAAGGCATTACTAATCTTCCTTTTTCTTTTTATTCCTCCTTAGTATGCCACTAGGAAGTGTGATTACGGTTGCAAAAACGGCAAATTGCTTGTTTTATGGCACATTAACGGGGCTTTTGCTGAAAAAATGCGCGGTCAGAAAATTATTTTAAATTTCCTCTTGTCAGGCCGGAATAACTCCCTATAATGCGCCACCACTGACACGGAACAACGGCAAACACGCCGCCGGGTCAGCGGGGTTCTCCTGAGAATTCCGGCAGAGAAAGCAAAAATAAATGCTTGACTCTGTAGCGGGAAAGCGTATTATGCACACCCCGCGCTGCTGAGAAAAAGCGAAGCGGCACTGCTCTTTAACAATTTATCAGACAATCTGTGTGGGCACTCGAAGATACGGATTCTTAACGTCGCAAGACGAAAAATGAATACCAAGTC